>CAMTKF010000017.1 GCA_947072905.1 uncultured Bacteroidales bacterium | reverse complement strand
CAAGAAAGCAGCCTGATTCTCTCAATATTAAATCTAAAAAAGAGACTGCCTAACTTTGATTGTTAGACAGCCTCTTTTTGGTATCGTGTTGTCAGCTTATTTGATGCCGAGCTTTGTCTTAACGAGGGGAGTAACGTCGGTAACGTCGGTACCCTGATAGAGCAGAAGGCTGGGTTCGTTGGGGAAGATGAAGGTGAAGCTGCCTTCCTGACCTACGCTCTTGATGGCTTCAGTGATCTTCTGGAGGATGGGAGCCATGAGCTGTTCGTTCTGACGCTGGAGGTCTTGAGTGGCCTGCTGACGGAACTGTTCAACCTTCTGGCCTTTGTCCTGGATTTCCTGCATGCGGCGGTCCTTGATAGCGTCGGGAGTTTCCTTGTCGTTCTGGATGGCCTGGAAATCGGTGTAGAGTTTGTTGAGTTCTTCGTTGAGCTTCTGGTATTCGGCCTCGTATTTCTTTGATGCTTCGTCGAGCTGCTGACGTGCGGTTGTGGTTTCGGGCATGGCGGTGAGAATAGCTTCAGTATCCACAGTACCGAATTTCTGAGCGAAAGCAGACAGGGGGAGCACTACGGCCAAGGCTAAAAGAAGTTTCTTAAACATGGTTTTTTAGTATGTATTTAGTTAATATTTATTATTGTTATTTGTTGCTGTAACCGAGTCGGGTGAGGACTTCGTTTGAAACATCAATCGAGGGAGATGAATAGATGATGTTGGATGAAGAGGCGCGGTCGAATATGGTCTGGTAGCCGCGTTGCTGGGCCACCTGCTTTATGGCTTCGTATACTTCGTCCTGAATGGGCTTGAGCAGCGACAGGCGTTTCTTGTACAGTTCGCCGTCGGGGCCGAAGTATTTGTAGCGCAGGTCAGTGGCTTCTTTTTCTTTGGCCACTACTTCTGATTCGCGCTTCTTGATTTGTTCGTCGGTAAGGAAAACTTTGTCGGAGAGGAAATTCTGATATAGATTCTGAGCTTCGGTGCCGATAGCTTCCACCTCGCGTTGCCAGCGTTGCGAGAGCTGGTTGAGCTGCTCGTTGGCCATTTCATACGATGGTATGTTGCGCAGGATGTAGTCCATGTCGACCATGGCGTACTTCTGTGCTGATACCGATGATATGGCTGCCACGAGGAGCAGTAATGAGAGTGCTAATTTCTTCATGTTGGTAAGGTGTTTTCTGATATAGACGTACGAAACGTAAAAAGGTTTAAGCAATTAGAACTCTTGACCGAGAATAAAGTGGAAGTGGCTGCCGCCGCGTACGCCGTCCACGCGGTCGAAACCGTATGCCCAGTCAATACCCATCATACCCACCATAGGCAGGAAGATACGGGCACCGACACCGGCACTGCGCTTCATCTCAAAAGGATTGAACTTGCTCACCGAGGTCCAGGCATTACCGCCTTCGACAAATGCCAGGGCATAGATGGTGGTGGAGGTCTGGAGCATCAGCGGGAAGTGGAGTTCGAGGCCGAAGCGGGTGTAGGCATAACCTTCGCGGGTCCAGGGGGTGAGTACACCGTTGTCGTAACCGCGCAGGGCGATGGTCTCGGTGGCGTAGGTGTAAGATCCCGACATACCGTCACCACCCACATAGAATGTCTCGAACGGTGTCTTGAGGTATCTGTTGTATGAGCCGAGCAGACCGAAGTCGGCGCGTGTCATGAGTACGGGGGTGTATGTGCCGTTGCGGTTGGCCAGCGGGGTGTATGTGCGCGATTTGAAGCGGAGCTTCCAATATTCGATCCAGCGGTAGAGCTCTTTCTTGGATGCGTCGGTCTTCTCTTCAGAGAGCTTCTTCCAGTCGCGTTTGCCCATGAAGAGCGATGCGGGAGGAGTCATCTGCAGGTTGAGCGAGAACATAGAACCGCTGCGGGTGTAGATGGGGTTGTCGATAGATGTACGCGACAGGGTAAGACCGAGAACGATGGCGTTGGATGTACCGTTCTTCATATAATAGAGGTATTCCCAGTTTTTGAGGTAATACCAGTTGTAACCGATTTCGGCGGTGAACTGGAAGTAGTCATCGGGCCACTTGAGTCGCTTGCCGTAGCCGATGTTAACGCCCACCATCTGCAGTACCTTGTTGGGGTCGTATGATGCCTGGTAAGAGTTCTGGTAGTAGTCGTTGTATCCGTAACCGTATCCGTAGCCATATCCGTAGCCGTAGGGGTTGTACATACCACCCTGCATCCACTGCGAGTTGTAGTATGATGAGTTCACACCGGTCTGGCGGCTGTAGTATGCCGAGAACGATAGCGAGTTAGGACGCTTGCCGCCAAACCAGGGATCGAGGAACGAGATTGAATATGCCTGATAGTAGCGGGCGTTGGTCTGTGCCGAGATAGTGAATGTCTGGCCTTCGCCCTGAGGTATCACACCCTTGTAGGTAGAGGGGTAAAAGAGGTTTTTCAGCGAGAAGTTGGAGAACTTGAGCGAGAGTTTACCTATGATACCGGTCTGGCCCCAACCCATTGAGAATTCAATTTGGTCGTTGGCTTTGGATTCGAGGTCGAATACGATGTCCACGGTACCGTTTTCCTGATTGGGTTCAGGGCGTATGTCCATGTGCTCGGGGTCGAAGTGGCCGGTCTGGGCAATTTCGCGAGCCGAACGCATGAGGTCGCTCTTGGAGAAGAGTTCGCCGGGGCGCACACGCAGTTCGCGGCGGATAACTTTCTCGTAAAGGCGGTCGTTACCGTTGATGATAACGTTGTTGATGCGGGCCTGCGGGCCTTCTTCCATACGCATTTCCAGCGAGATGCTGTCGCCGCTGACTTCGCGTTCTATGGGGATGAGGTTGTAGAAGAGGTAACCGTTGTCCATATAGAGGTTTGCCACAGCGTCGTCGTCCTCGTTGAGTCGCTTGTTCATGCGGGTCTGGTTGTAGACGTCGCCGGGCTTCATGTCGAGGTAGGTGCTGAGCAGCTCAGACGGATACAAGGTATTTCCCACCCATTCGATATCCTTGATGTAGTAGCGTTTGCCTTCATCGACGGTGATATACACGTCGAAGCGGTTGTCGCTGTAGCTTACAACACTGTCGGCCACGATCTTGGCGTCGCGGTAACCAAGTTCGTTGTACTTGGTGAGAATGCGGTTCAAGTCGTCTTCGTAGTCAGAGCGTACAAACTTCTTCTGGCTGAACAGCTTCAGCAGGTCGTTGTTCTCATTGGTTTTCTTAATCACCATCTTGAGCTTGCGGTCAGAGAGTACCTTGTTGCCCGAAAGGTAGATTTTGTGGACTTTCATCTTGTCGTGACGGTTCACGGCAATGTCCACGATCACCTGGCCGGGAGCCGAGAGGTCTTCGTGAAGGTTTATGCTGACATCGGCGTTGTTGAAGCCTTTGTCGCCGAAGAATTTTTCTACAATGAGTTTTGTGCGGTTGATGATGTTCTGGGTTATCTGATTGCCCTTCATCAGGTTAAGGCGTTCCTGCAATTCATCGCGTTCGCCCTTTTTCATACCGATGTAGTTAACCTGCGATATACGGGGCTGAGTGCGTACTGTGAGCAGGAGCCAGGCTTTGTCGCCCACGGTCTTTTCAAGGCTGAACTGAGCCTGCTGGAAAAGATTCTGGCGCATGAGCCTTTTTGTAGCGTTGGTGATTTCTTGTCCCGGTATCGACACCCGTTCACCTACTTTTAGCCCGGCGTATCCGAGTATGATGTCGCTGTCGTAGTTGGGCGCTCCCTCCACTCTGATGCCGGCGATTTCGTATGTGTGAGGCATGGCGGTATATAATACCGAGGGTTTGTAGACGGTATCGGTGGGCTGTTGGGCCAAAGCGAAGATTCCGCAACAGCTTGACAGCAGGAGAAATAGAAGGATCAATTTATAACGCATAGCTTGATGATAGGCTTATATTTTGCTTTATGGGGAGAGCTTTAAATTTGATTTTTAAGGATGAGGAAAGGTTTTATATCTTATGTTGCGATTACGATTTGGGAGGCTTTGACGACAGTGCCATGGCCTGCTCGCCGGTGAGTCCGAATCGCCGTTGCCGGTGTTGGTAGTCGGCTATGGCATTGTTGAAATCGCGCTTTGAGAAGTCCGGCCAGAAGATGGGGGTCACCACTATCTCCGAGTAAGCGATTTCCCACAGCAGGTAGTTGCTCACGCGCATGTCGCCTCCGGTGCGTATGAGCAGGTCGGGGTCGGGCATGAATGAGGTGGAAAGCCGAGATGCCACCATCTCGTCGGAGATGTCCATGGGGTTGAGAGTGCCTGCGGCAGCTTCAGCCGCTATCTCACGTGCTGCGCGGGTTATGTCCCAGCGTGCCGAGTAGCTCAGTGCGAGCACCAGTGTGAGGCCCGTGCAATGTGCGGTATCGGCCATGCAGTGTTCGAGCCTTGTTCTGGCTCCGTGAGGCATACGCATGATGTCGCCGATCATACGCAGGCGCACGTTGTTCTTTATGAGGTCGGGGGTCTCACGCTCTATGGCCACTACTATGAGGTCCATCAACGCATCAACTTCGGCTTGCGGCCTGTTCCAGTTCTCGGTCGAGAAAGTGTAGAGGGTGAGAAATTTAACACCCAGCTCGGAAGCGGCCTCGGTGATACGGCGCACGGTGTTCACGCCCTCGGCATGGCCTAATGAGCGATTGAAACCGCGAGCCTGGGCCCAACGTCCGTTACCGTCCATGATTATGGCTACATGGGCGGGGATACGTGAGGGATCTATTGGTTGGGATGGCGCATTCATAACCGGGTTTTATTTTTTAATCTACATAATGACAGGTCTCGCAGCGTTCGCCGAATTCAAATGTGATTCCGATGACAAAGCGCGAAAACCAGTCGGTATTCTTGTAAAAATCTGTTTTTATATGGTTGATATCGGCGATGTCCTTGCCGTCGACATGGTCTGAGAAGACCTTTGTCATGCTGAATTCGCCGAATAGATTGATACGTTCCTTAAGTTTGAAACGTACGCCCACCGCCATTGGAATGGATGGAGCGCATGCCGTGTGGCCGTCTGATGACGACAGGCTGAATCCCAGGCCAAGGGCCAGATAAGGGCTCCAGCGGCGCAGGCGTTTGTATGTCTCGCCTATACCGTAGGAGAAGAAGTTGAACTCGCCGCGGAACGACAGGTCATACACCTGAGAGGTGAAGTCGTAACGCTCGCCCTCGGGCAGGACGTTGGATATGTCGTCTGAAGACCCGCTCAGCCCCAGGGTTGAGAATGATGCACGCAGTTGCCAGCGGGTATCTATGATATATGCCGCACGCACATCGGCTGTGAAGCCGGGGTGACGGAAGGGGTTGGTGGAGTTGAGGTCGCCTAAATATCCGCTCATACCGAGTGCGCCCCCCAAGTCAAATTTATAGGGAGCGACAGCCGACTGGGCCGTTGCCGGAAAGGCAAAAGCTGCAATCACAATTGATAAGATGATATGACGGATAGTGAATCGCATCGTCAGGCTTTATTCGATTGGCTTGAAGGTAAGGCGGTTGATAACTCCGCGCCATACGCAGTTGTTAAGCTCGCCCGAAGCATTTATACCTCCGAAGAGATATACAAACGGGCAATCCCACGATTCGATGGGCTTGATGATGCGCGGACGCGCCAACTGTGCCGTGTAGGTTGATGTCATCACGTATGCCTGTGCGTTGCTGAATGCGCCCAGAGCCTCGGGGAGCTGCATCATGTCGCCGGCCTTGCTCCAGTTGAAACCATAGTCGTTTGAAGCGTAAACCACAGCGCTTGGCTTGCCTGAGGCATCGCGGCCGCCGAAAGCCACTATCGAGGGATATTCCTGAAACGACAGTCCGGTGGATTCTGCGAAAGTCACGTATGATACAATGGCTACGTCTTCGAGAGGTACCGCGAGCGCACGTTTTGAAACCTTGGCCCAGCTGTTGCCGTCAAATCCCCATGTGTCGGCCGAGAGTGAGCCGTCGGCTTTGCGGCCGCCCACAAACAGAGCCTGAGGATTGTCGCTCATAGGGAATGAATAGTGTACGGGTACAGATGTGTTGCTCACGGGCATTCCGTCGGGCATGGTCATAAGCTTGCCCGAGGGGTAGGCCTGTATTCTCCAGCCGTCTTCGGTCTGTACCGATCCGAGGATTGAAGTTTGATAACCGCCGTAGATGTAATGCCACTTCAATGAAGTTGATGTCCATGAAGCGCCTTCATCGGCCGAAGTCCATAATGTGCCGTCATTGGCAAGGATATAAAGGGCATCGTCTGATGCGGCAAGTGAGTTTATCTGAGGCTCAAAGGGGAATGTCACCTTCTTTATCTGCCAGTCGGCTTTTGACGGTAATGCGCCGTTCATACCGGCTATATCGCCTGAGTGTATGCCCATTTCGCAGGCATTGCCCTGAGTGGTCAGGCAATAGAAGTTGTCGCCTTTCCTTACGGTGCGCTGTGCGGTGGGGGCAGCGAATGAGGTGGGCAGAGTGGTGCGCGCCTGCTCGTCCCAGGTGAGTGAGTCTGACTTTACCTTGTGTACGTTTACCGAAATCGTGTAGTTGCGTTCGCTCTTTCCGTTGGCCGATGTGATGTGCAGGGTAACGGGATTGGTGAAGTCAATGGCTTCAGAAGAGTCTTCGAGATAGTTGTAAACGGTGTCGGTGTTGTTTTCGCGTTTTACTTTCAGCTCAACGGCGGTGGCACCGTTCATCAGAGTGATTTTAGGTACCAGCGCGGTCACCTTAGTGCCGAAAGGCAGAGAGTCGGCATTGAAAATTTTGCCGGCGACAAGGTCTATTGAGAAGAAAACAGAATCAAGATTGGCCATTACGGAATCGTTTTTCTCAAGGCTGAAAGTCTTGACTCCGGTACCGGAAGAGAGGATGATTTCAGTATCCTCGTATGAAGAAGAGTTGCAGGCGACGATGCCGGCCGCAGCCGTGATCACTGCCAATGCGATAGCAAACTTGCGTAAAGTCATAATTCAAATTGTTTCAGTCTGCAAAGTTATAATTTCCTGCACACACCGCATGCAAATTGCTTGGAAAAACAAATATTTTTATAGGTTTTTAACAAAGATATATGCCCTTAGGTTAAAAATTCCAAGCATATCTGACAGTGTGTTTACTTTTAACACACTCTGAAAAAACCGATTCAGAATGCGTTCTTGTCGCGCCTGAAGAGGTTGAGGGTTGTGCGGGCAATGATTTTGAGGTCGAGCAGCGATGTCCAGTGCTCGATATACCATACGTCGTGCTCAACGCGGCGTTCCATTTTCCATACCTCATCGGTAATTCCACGGTAGCCGTTTACCTGTGCCCAACCGGTGATGCCGGGTTTCACAAAGTGGCGCACCATATATTGTGATATGATCTTTGAGTATTCCTCGGTGTGTTTGAGCATGTGCGGACGCGGCCCCACAATGCTCATCTCGCCCTTGAACACGTTGATGAACTGCGGCAGCTCGTCGAGGTTGGTGCGACGCAGGAAATCGCCGAAGGGGGTTTTGCGGGGGTCGTTCTCGGTGGCCTGCACTTTGTCGGCATCTACGTTGACGTGCATGGTGCGGAACTTGATGCAGCCGAATTCCTTGCCCTTGTAGCCGGTGCGCTGCTGTATGAAGTATACCGGCCCCGGCGACGTGAGTTTTATAACGATGGCTATAGGTATGTATATCAGCGGATAAAATACCAGAAATACCGATGATATGCACAGGTCAAACGAACGCTTTATGAAGCGGTTGAAGGTCTTTTTGAGCGGGTTGTGGCGCAGGGTCAGCACCGGCACGGTGTTGATGCTGTTGATCTGGAAATCAAGCGGTATATATCTCGAAATCTGGGGCACGTAGAGAAAGTCGATCACATTGTCGTCGGCAATCTTCACTATGTGTGTCAGTTTATCGCTGTCGCCGCTTATGGTGTAGTAGATCTGATCCACATTGTTGTCTTTGACAAACTGTGGCAGGTCGGCGGTAAGACCGCAGTAGCATCCGTTGAATTGCTCATGGTGCTCGCGGTCAAAGAATCCGAGTACCTTGTATCCGTATCCGCTGTCGGATATCATGGCTTCGTGCAGACGCTGTGCGGTGGAGTTGGTACCCACAATCACAACTTTGACGTAATTGAATCCGCGGCGGCGTATGTTCTTGAGAATGCGGGTGTAAGCTATTGCCCATATCACCATGGCCGCGGTGAGCATGCCATAGTAGGTGAGATAGAATCTCAATCCCGGCGAGCCAAGACTGAACAGGGCCACAAGGGCCATGAAAGCCATGGCATGAAAGCCTATGTTGCCAATGGTGCGGAGCAGTATGCGGTCAAACTGCTCTGACCGCAGGGTGGAGTCGTTGCGGCGGTTGTTGTAGATGGCAATGGGTATGTAGCTGACATTGACGAGTATCCACAACCTCCACTCAGGCTCAAACATACGGTCGGGCCACAGATATACGGCTACGGCAAAAAACACATTTACCATCAGCCATTCTGTAAGAAGCATGACCGGACGTATGTATTTGCCGAAGTATAATCGTGTTATCGCACTCATAGGCGTGTGTGACAATAGTGATGTAGATTGAGAGTGATGTAGGTAGAGTGGTATAGCGGACTTGCCGGCTGTGGTATTAGCCGGCAAGATCCTTATACCGTGGTTTAGAGTTTGCTGTTGATAAGCTTGATTTTTTCCTGAAGGTCGGCGATGTCGGTGCGCAGGCGTTCGGCCTTGCGCTCGAATTCGCGCAGCATAGAGTCGCCGCTCTTGCTCTTTGACGACAGGAATCCGAGGTTGTTCTCGTAGGTGCGGAGTTCCTGGCGGCGGCTTTCGAGGGCGCGTGTCAGACGTTCGCGTTCGCGGTAGAGCTTCTGCTGGTCGCCTTCAAGGCCCGAAAGGTCGTTTGAGAAGCGTTCCATGCGGTCGCGGTTGCGGCGCATGTCAAGCGATTCGCGCAGTTCCACAACCTTGTTGCGGAATGCTTCGTACACCTTGTCCTTCTCGCGGAAAGGTACATGCCCTATGGCCTTCCACTGATCCTGCAGCTCGCGCAGACGGGCTATAGCTTCGTCGCGCACGCCTTCGAGGTTGATTTTGTCGAGTTCGGCAATGATTTCGCGTTTTGCGCGCAGGTTGTCCTGTTCTTCGCGGCGAGCGCCGTTGCCGGCTTTTTTCTTGGCTTCAAAGAAGGCATCGCATGCTTGCTGGAAGCGTTTCCATACAGCGTCGCTGTACTTCTTGGCTACAGTACCGATTGTTTTCCATTCTTTCTGCAGAGCCACGAGTTCGTCGGTGGTCTTTTTCCAGTCGGTAGAGTCGCGCAGAGCTTCGGCACGTTCGGCCAGGGCCGTCTTGCGAGCCAGGTTGTTGGCCAGTTCTTCGCGTGTGGTTTGGAAATATTCGGCCTTGGCAGAGAAGAATTTATCGCAAAGTTCGCGGAAGCGGGCAAAGAGCGCTTTGTTCATCTTGCGCGATGCAAATCCGTATGAGCGCCATTTTTCCTGAAGTTCCATCACCACCTTTGTAGCGGCATCCCATGCAGCAAATGATTTCAGGGTAGCGAAGTCGATGGATTCGAGCTGTTCGCAGATGGCTGTTTTGCCGGCTTCGTTCTCGGCTTCGCGTGCTTTACGGGCTTCGAAGTGTGCTTGGTAGCGTTTGTTGATTTCGGCGGATGCTTCCTTGAACTTATTCCATATTTCCTCGCGCATCTCCTTGGCAACCGGGCCTATGCGGCGCCACTTGTTGTGGAGTTCCTGAAGGCGGCGGTAGGCGGTGATAACGTCTTCTTCGGCAACGAGTTCTGATGCTTCGTTGAGCAGGAGCTGCTTGGTCTCGAGGTTCTTTTTGAAATCGTAGTCGCGAAGTTCCTTGTTGATTTTCAGGTTGTCGGAGTATTTTTCGCGAGCTTCCTGGAATCGCTTCCATATAGCGGTTTCCTCGTTGGCCGGAACTTCACCCAGGGCGTTGAATTCGTCCTGAAGCTCACGGTAGCGGGGGAATGTGCGGTTTACATTGTCGGTATCATCGGCCAGGGCGATGATTTCGTTGATGATTGCTTCTTTTTTCTGAAGATTGGCAGCGCGTTCGGCTTCAACTTCGGCTGTGTGGCGAGCTTTTTTCTCGCGTATGTCGGCGAGAATTGCTTTGAATTCATCATCTTCAGAATCGGCAGCGTCAGTGGCAGGTGCTTCTTCGGCTTCGGCTGTTGCTGCCTCAGCTTGCTCCGATTTACGGAAAGCGTTCCATTGCTGGCGCAGATGGCGGATGTCGTCGGTGGTGATGTCGGCGGCATCTTTTTCATACACCGCCTTTGCCGCGCTAATTATAAGTTCGCGGGTCAATGGCTCGAGTGTGTTTTCTTCAGACTGTTCAACTTCTTGAGCTTCAGTCATTTCATCCTCGGCGGCTTTTTCGGGGTCTACACCGCCTGCGGTTTCGAATTCTTTGTTTTGAATGTCATCGGAACTCGGGTTGGCGAGCTCCGGCTGGGGAGTTTGTCCATCGGCAAAGTTGGCAGCCGATGCAGGGTCACGCATTTCCATTATACAAGAGTTTAAATTATTGGAGCAGACTCAGAAACAATCTGCGCTTCAAAATTAAGTATAATTTTCCAAACTTCCAAAATTAGAAGCCGCTTAACATAGCGTTTTAACCTTATAAATAAAAAATCCAAGCTTGTTTAGCCCCCGGACGGGGCTAATAGCTTGGAGATTTTTACTTTAGAAACGATAACTATTGGAAATAGAAAAAACTACCTAACGGTTGCAAAGTTACACATAAATACACATCCTGCAACATATTATAAGTTAATAAATGTTAATTAGCAAACAAATTGCCATTGTGTAAGCGAAAATGCAACAAAAGTATAGTTGCAGTGCTTGTTTGCTTGCAAAATGACACATTTGAAAAGTGTGACACATTACCTGCGCATGTGGTCTGACGGTGCAAAACGGCAGGCAATGTGACTGATTGATTTGTCAGATACGTCGAAATGATGTACTTTTGCAAAAAAAATAACCAAATCATGAAGATAGTAGTATTTGATCCTGAAGGAATACGCGAAAACCTTCTTCCGATAACTTATACACGTCCCGTAGGTGCAATAAGACTTGGAATAAACACTATGGCAGAACGCTGGCAGGCTTTCTTGCCCGGCGAATATTTCTGGCAGACTGAAAATTATCTCGAAGAACTTTTTCCCGGTTGTCCCGATTCAGATGCCGACACCGTATTTGTTGCCGGCAATGTGGTGGCTACCCGCATGTTGGCCGATGCCGTGCGTCTGCTCGAAGCCGGTGAAGCACTTGTCAACGCAGGGCAGCTTATAGCCCGCCGAGGTCACGATACAGTCAAAGAGGTTGAATTCCCAGGCGAGATTGTATCTCTGAAGCATGTGTATGATATTTTCGGTTATAACGGCAAAATCATCAATGAGGACTTTGAACGCCTTACCGCAGGCCGTGTTTCGCAGCCTGTCGATGAGTCAAACATTGTGATAGGTGATGCCTCGCGTATATTTATAGAGGAGGGAGCCACAGTGTTGGCCTCGACTCTCAATGTAAGGGACGGCTACATATACATAGGTCGTGATGCCACAGTGATGGAGGGTTGCCATCTGCGCGGCCCTATAGCGCTCTGCAGCCATTCGCAGGCCAATATGGGCACACTGATGTATGGCGCAACCACACTCGGCCCATTCTGCAAGGTAGGCGGCGAGCTTAATAATGTGATGATGCAGGGTTATGCCAACAAGGCTCATGATGGTTTCCTTGGCAATGCCGTAATAGGCGAATGGTGTAACCTCGGAGCCGGAACGGTGGCTTCGAATCTAAAGAACGATTATTCGGAAATCAAGCTGTGGAATTATCCGGCAGGACGATTCCTGCGCACCGGCCTGCAGTTTTGCGGCCTGATAATGGGCGACCACTCCAAGAGCGCCATCAACACCTCGTTCAACACCGCCACCACTGTAGGGGTAGGCTGCAACATAGTGAGCGAGGGTATGCCCCGTGTGTTCATACCTTCGTTCCTCAAAGGCGGTACTGCCGGATTCGACAACGTGAATCTCAATGAGTTCTTTACCATAGCATCGAGGGTGATGGCCCGCAGGCATATTGAGCTGAACGATGCTTACAAACGCCTGTATCAGGCTATTTTCGATTACTCCGACCGTTACAAATAATATGTGGGTTTTTCTTGCAATAGTTTCGGCGCTGTGCCTTGGCTTCTATGATGTGAGCAAAAAGTTGTCGTTAAACGGCAACAATGTGGTCAAGGTATTGTTTCTTAATACATTATTCTGCACATTGCTCATGTCGCCCGTCATCATTTCCAATGTAGCCGAGGGTTACATTGGTCTTGGAGGTACCTTGCACGGGCACATGCAGATAGTGCTCAAAGCAGTGATAGTGCTGAGTTCGTGGCTGCTTGGATATTTCAGCATAAAGCATCTGCCGCTCACCATAGCCGGTCCTATCAATGCCTCGCGCCCCGTGATGGTGCTGGTAGGCGCGGTGCTCATATTCGGAGAAAGGCTCAATCTGCTGCAATGGGGCGGTGTGATACTCGGCTTCTTCTCATTGTTCTTCATAAGCCGCATAGGGGGCCGCGAGGGCTTTTCGCTCAAGCACAGCCGCTGGATATGGCTCAGCATAGGAGCCGCCGCCACCGGTGCAATAAGCGCGTTGTACGACAAGTACCTGCTTGGCCGCTACGAGCCTATGGAGGTGCAGGCATGGTATACGCTGTATCAGTTGATTATAATGGGCGGAGTATTGCTGATATTGATGAAAAACAGCGATGCCGGCCGCACGCCGCTGAAGTGGCGCTGGTCTATAGTGCTTATTTCTGTATTCCTCACTGTGGCCGATCTTGCTTATTTCTATGCTCTGTCAATCCCCGGCTCGATGATAGCGGTGGTGTCGATGATACGCCGCGGCAGCGTGATAGTGTCGTTTTTCTACGGTGTGATAGCCCTTCACGAAAAAGACGTACGCTCCAAGCTTATAGACCTTTCGATACTCTTGCTTGGCTTGACACTGCTCGTAATAGGCTCTGCCTGATATGTCTGAATAATTCAACAGATGTTCTGAATCGTGCGAAAGTACGAAATTGATTGAAAAGCGCACAAAATATAATGATTTGGAAAAATATTATGGTGTGTCTCTGACCTAATTTTGCAAAAGAGTTACGTACCTGAAAAACAATTGCAATCTAAATACCATAATATTAACCAAATCAATCCTAAAAAACGCGCTTTATGAAATTTTTCAACAAGAAAAAGAGCGCTCCCGGCCTGCTGTCGGTTGCGGCATTGTTTGCTGCAATCGCAATTCCGGCTACGGTGGGTGCTCAGACCAATCTGTTGGAGGGAGCAATGGAGGCAGTAAAGGATGGCGTCAAACAGACACCGTATCAGGTGGGTTGGCGCTTCAACGGCTGCTCTGAATCAGACTTCACGACAAGCAACGGACCGGATGATGCGGGTACGTACTTCCGCACCGGTCAGAACCTTGCAGGCAACGACGGCTACGACAATGCCACTGTGCTGTATCTTAAAAATGCTGATGTAAAGTATGCTTACCCCATCAGCCCCGAGCCCGGCAAGGTGTATGAACTGCAAGGACAGGTGTGGCGTCGCAACGGTGGCGATACCAACATCAATTACAGTTTCTATTTCGCCGACAACCTCGCAGGCGACAATCCTTTCTGCAAGGCTGAGTTCAACTATAACAGAAACAACAAGGTAATCAAGCTTGACGATTACAAACTGCGGTTTGCAGTGACCGAAACCACAGAAAACTGCTACTTCCTGTGGTCGGCAACAACAAGCAACTGGCAGCGCGGCGGCTTTCTCGACAATGTAAAGCTTGTGGAGATAGGCAATGTGGCTGTCATTTCTTTTGATGCCGGAGAGGGCGAAGGCCCCGCGCCCATTGCCTTTGTAGAAGGTGAGGAATATACCGTGCAACAGGCTCCGTTGGCCCGTCGCATAGGCTATAACTTCATAGGATGGTACAGCGATGCTGATTTGACACAGGCTGTGACCTTCCCGCTCACTGTTACTGCCAATACTACCCTTTATGCAAAATGGGAGAGAAAAGGCCTGAACGGCAACCTGATGGAAGGTTGGGACGGTAACGGCCGCGGAACTGCCGGCGACATCCCCTCGATGTTCGGCTGGGTGTCGACCCCCGAATGTGAGTGGCACGAGGCATACAACAGCGGTGACTACTGGAACGGATACCGCGACAATATCAGTGTCGATGGTGTGCAGACACGCACACTCTTCCTGGTTCAGCGCAACTATGTATATTCATATCCGGTTGCAGGTTTGAAAAAGGATAAAATCTACCGTTTCTCGGCTGATTTCTCATATATGAATCACGGTGCTACCCATACTTTTGCCATCAATTCAAGCCGCGATGGTAATGGTACCGAATATGCTTCGGTAAAGAAAGCCACAGCAAAGTGGGGTGCATGGACAAGCGCAGAGATGTATTTCGAAGTTCCCGAAGATATCGAAGAAGCTTATATGTGCTGGTCGGCCGATGAGACAAAAGACCGCGCATTGTCGTGGAATTACAAGATTGAGGTTGACTCAACCGCACACCGTGTAGTGTTTGTAGACGGCGATTCAATCCTGTCAAAATCATATTTTGCCGACGGGGAGCAGTACACTGTGACCGCACCTCAAAGCCCGGTGAAAGAAGGCTACGACTTTGTAGGTTGGTATGCCGATGCCGAACTTACTAAAGCATTTGATTTTGCAATCCCGGTAGAAACAGATGTTATTGTATATGCACGTTTCCTTGAAGAAGGAGCCACAGGCGAACTCTCGCCCATGGAAATCTCGGCCGACCTTACAATCCCCGCACTCGTGCTTGCCGATGCCAAGGTCACCGGCGATGCCAAGGTACACCTTACCGGTGCGCGACCCTTTATCGGTGGTTCTAAAATAGACCTTGCAGGTCCTGCCAACCACCTGTTCCTCGAAAATGTGAAACCCTCGGCGGTTCTCGACACATACAAAGATGTAATCACAATCAATGGTCAGCCCGTTGATCCCGAACACGACCGTGTGGCCATCTATGCAAGCGGTTCGCTCATACTGCCCGGCGGCTGGGATGTGACACCTCTTACCCTGTATAATCAGCCTGCACTGAAAGGCGATTCATTTGATTGCGCCCAGGATATATTCTATCGCGGTCAGCTCTCAGGCAATGACCTCGGTAAATCAGAACAGCTTGGCGAGAACTTCGATAATAATATCCGTTCATTCCGTCTGGCCTACGGTTACATGTGCGTAATAGCTAACAACCCCGACGGTACGGGCTTCTCGCGTTGCTACATAGCCAATGACGGCGACCTCGAAGTGAACGAGATGCCCGAAGGCCTTGAATTTGCTTCGTTTGTACGTGTATGCCGCTGGCAATGGGTGAGCAAGAAGGGTACAGCCAACCTCGACTGCCACCTCACCGACGGCACCTGGTATTACGACTGGAACTCTGGCGGCAACAACATGGATACCGACTTTGAATATGCCATGATACGTCAGAACCTCGGTTGGCCCGGATGGAACGATATCGCCGGCAAGACAAACGTTTCGCATTGCAGCGGTCTTAACGAACCCGACCACACCGACCAGTCTAACGCAACCCCTGAAGAGGCCATAGAACAGTGGCACGAAATGTTCCGTACCGGTCTGCGTCTTGGCTCCCCCACACCCGACAGCTTCAACAAGGCTTGGCTCAACACCTTCATGCAGTATGCCGAAGAACTCAACTACCGCGTGGACTATGTGGTATATCACATGTACTGGGACGGACAGACCGGCAACAGCCTGAAGAACCAGATTAAAAACAACTCAGAACGATTCGGTTACCGTCCCGTATGGATTACCGAATGGAACAACGGTGCAAACTGGACTAACGAAAACTGGCCCACAAACCAAGGTCCCAAGCGCGATGCCGACTTCAATGTGATTCTTGACGACAACGGCAACGAAACCATCATAACCCGTCCGCATTCGCCCGAAAACTCAGCCAAGCAGATTGCATGGCTCAAGGACGTGCTGCCGGCTCTTGACGAAAGCCCCTATCTCGAACGTCACGCATGGTATGACTGGGTTCAGGATGCCCGCGCTCTGGTACTCGGTGGCAAACTCACTCCCGCCGGTAAGGTATTCCGCGACCACAAGGCCAAACTGGCCTATCGTTCGGAGAACGAATACGTACATACATGGAAGATTGCTCCGGCATGGCTCACCCATAAAATTTCTGAAGACTTCAAGGCTATCAATATAAAGTGGTATGATCATAACGGTGAAACCGGTAAGAACTATACCCTTGAACGCAAACTCAACGACGGCGAATGGGTGGCCGTGGATACTTTGGTAGCCGGAACTGACTATGTGTACGGCGGAACAGTGTTATTCACCGATTCCATCATGGCCGACAAACAGGTTTACCGTGTCAAAGCTCTCTCGTACAAGGATACCGAATCGGCTTATTCTCGCGAATGCACATTTGTACGCGACAATGCCCCGGCTGCTCCCGAAGTTACTGCCAAGGCTATATCTTCAACTATCATAAACCTCGAATGGAACGAGGTAAGCGGTGCGCGCGGTTATAAGATTGAACGCGCCCTTGCTCCCGACTCAGCCAATGTAGAGCCCGAATTTGAGGTGCTTGTGGAAAATATGGCAGAAACCAAGTATACCGACAAGGGTCTTGAAGTAGCCACTGCCTATATCTATCGTGTAAGCTCGCTGAGCACAGCGGCTGATGTAAATTCAACTGCAGTTACCGTGTCTACTTTGACCCTTGTAGCTCCCGATGCAATTGAAGATGCCTTTGCCGCCGGCGGTGATGCCAAGGTGACCATCACATGGAAGTATGCCTACGATGCCATCCACCGCATTTTCCGTCAGGATTCTGATGAAGGTCTGTTCCTGTTCTGCGGAGAGGTAACAGATGGCGACCGCTACGTTGACTACGATGTTGAAAACGGCAATATTTATCGTTACATTATCGAGACCCATAACGCTGCCGGCTCAGCCGAAAGTTCGCAGGTACTCGAAGCCCGTCCCGACGAAGGCCAGCATCTCATGCTGATGTTTGATGCTGAAAATACCCTGAAGGACTCTTGGGGCGGTTATCATGCCACTGTTGCCGGCAATCCCGAATTGGTTGAAGGACGCGATGCCAACCGCAAGGCAATCAAGCTGTCGAGCGCAGACAAATCGCATATCGTGCTTCCCGAAGGTGTGGTAAGCGAGCTTACCGGCGATTTCACCATTGCCATGTGGGTTAAAATCGGCAACAACTCGCGTATATTTGACTTCAACAGCGGTACCGGCACATTTATGATGTTTATGCCCACATCAAACACCCAGATGCGCTACAAGATCACATGCGGTGCAGGTACATTCGACTATCGCTTTGACCATGCGGCCATGAATCGCTCTGAGTGGAATCATCTCACGCTTGTAAGCGAGGGTAATGACATGCATCTCTACATCAACTCGCAGCTTGCGTCATCAACACGCGATGCGCAGGGTGAGGTAGGCGACGTAGTGGCTCCTGCCAAGATGGGCGTTACGACCACCAACTATCTGGGCCGTTCTGCATGGAGCAGTGATCCCTATTCAGACCACTCGTTCGATGAATTCACCATCTACAACCGTGCGCTCGACGACAATGAGATCAAGTCGGTATATAACGGCGATTACATGCTTTCTGCAGTGGACGGCATAAGCGATGATGTTACCGTAAGTGTTTCGGGACACAATGTCGTTGTGACAGTTCCTTCAGAAAGGACAGTAAATGTATTTGCAGTGGATGGCCGTCTTGTGCGTTCGTTCAAGGCTGTCGAAGGTGCAAATGTCATTGAAGGTCTTTCAAGCGGTTTCTACCTTATAGAAGGTCATAAGGTTGTCCTTTAAATTCTAAATTAAAACACAAACCGCCGGCTCGAATGCGAGTCGGCGGTTTTGTTTTAATTTAAAGTTTAAAGTTTAGAGTTTAAAGTAGAGAGTGGAGAGTTTAAATCGTTATTCAAACAACTTTAAACTTTTAATTTTAAACTTTAATTTCTATTCCATAAGCTTGCGGTAGCGGCGGCGGGGCAGTTCCTTGCCACCGTTCTGGGCGCGCTTGAAGTCTTCGTAGTCTGAGTAAGAACCTTCGTAGAACACTACCTTGCCTTCTCCTTCAAACGACAGGATGTGGGTACAGATACGGTCGAGGAACCAACGGTCGTGACTTACCACTACGGCGCAACCTGCGAAGTCTTCAAGACCTTCTTCAAGGGCGCGGAGTGTGTTTACGTCAATATCGTTGGTAGGTTCGTCGAGCAGAATCACGTTGCCTTCTTCCTTCAAGGCCATGGCCAGGTGCAGACGGTTGCGTTCACCACCCGAGAGCACTCCTATTTTCTTCTCCTGATCGGCACCGGTGAAGTTGAACTTCGACAGGTAGGCGCGGGCATTTACATCGCGTCCGCCCATGCGGAATGATTCAACACCCTGCGAGATTACTTCGTAAACGCTCTTCTCGGGTATGAGGTCGTGGTGACGCTGGTCTACGTATGCCACTTTAACGGTTTCGCCCACTTCAAATGAGCCGGCATCGGGAGTCTCCTGACCCATGATGAGGCGGAACAGGGTAGTCTTACCGGCACCGTTGGGGCCTATAACACCTACAATGCCGTTTGGGGGCAGAGAGAAGTTAAGGTCGCTGAACAGGTGTTTCTTGCCGAAAGATTTGGCAAGGCCGGTGGCTTCGATAACCTTGTTGCCAAGGCGCGGACCGTTGGGAATGAAGATTTCAAGACGTTCTTCCTTCTGCTTCTGGTCTTCGTTGAGCAATGCGTCGTATGACTTAAGACGAGCCTTACCCTTGGCTTGACGTGCTTTGGGAGCCATACGCACCCATTCGAGCTCGCGTTCGAGGGTTTTGCGGCGTTTTGAAGCCTGCTTTTCTTCCTGGGCCATGCGCTTGGTCTTCTGGTCGAGCCATGATGAGTAGTTGCCCTTCCATGGAATGCCTTCGCCGCGGTCGAGTTCGAGAATCCAGCCGGCCACGTGGTCGAGGAAGTAGCGGTCGTGGGTGATGGCGATAACTGTGCCGGGATATTGGTTGAGGTGCTGTTCGAGCCAGTCGATTGATTCGGCGTCGAGGTGGTTGGTAGGCTCGTCGAGCAGCAGTATGTCGGGTTGCTGCAGCAGCAGGCGGCACAGAGCCACACGGCGGCGCTCACCACCCGAGAGGGTGTCGATTATCTGGTCGTCGGGCGGGCACTGCAGGGCGTCCATGGCGCGTTCGAGCTTGGAATCAATGTTCCAGGCATCGGCAGCGTCGAGCTTGTCTTGAAGTTCGGCCTGGCGGGCGATGAGAGCTTCCATCTTGTCGGGGTCTTCAAGCACCTCGGGGTCGGCGAAAGCTTCGTTCACCTGATCGAATTCGGCCAAAAGGTCCATGATGGGCTTCACGCCTTCGCGCACTACTTCGATCACGGTCTTTTCGGGGTCGAGCTGAGGCTCCTGTTCCAGATAACCTACCGAGTAACCGGGCGAGAATACCACTTCGCCCTGGTAATTCTTGTCGATACCGGCAATTATCTTGAGCAGTGATGATTTACCGGAACCGTTCAGACCGATGATGCCGATTTTGGCTCCGTAGAAAAATGACAGATAGATATCCTTGAGGACAGTCTTTTGTGGAGGGTAGGTCTTAGATACACCTACCATTGAGAAAATTATCTTTTTGTCGTCAGCCATAATTAGTGGTTGATTAATTGTTAACAAGAGTAATCACCGTTACTTTTTGCGCGGAGCGTAGCGCACGGGATAGTCGCATCTGATTTTCCCGGTTACGATGTTGTTGAGCTTGGCACGGATGAGCTGTTTGCGTATCGGCGATATGTGGTCGATGTAAACCTTGCCTTCGAGGTGGTCGTACTCATGTTGGATAATACGCGCCAGGAATCCTGAGAATTCCTCGTCGTGGGGCTGGAAATTCTCGTCAACCCATGTAAGGCGTATGTGCTCCACTCTCTTTACGTTTTCCGACAGTCCGGGCAGGCTCAGGCAGCCTTCGCCGCGAGTTTCTTCCTGGCCGTCGAGCACTTCGAGGCGAGGGTTGATGAGGGTGAGCTTAACACCCTCAAGCTCCGGGAAAGCCTCGGCCAGCGGCGATGCGTCTATGACCACGATGCGGTCGTTGCGGCCTATCTGGGGCGCGGCGAGTCCTACGCCGTCAGATGAGTACATCGTTTCATACATATTTTCCAACAGCTCCTTCAGACCGGGGTATTCGGGAGTGATGTCCTGAGATATTTTTCTAAGTACGGGATGTCCGTAAAGATAAATAGGCAGTTTCATTATATATTTTGAAGTATTTTGATTTATCAGATATTGAAACGGCTTTGCAGGAAGTCGTTCAAGAGTATTGTGGCCGAGATTTCGTCAACTATTGCCTTGTCGCGGCGGTCCATCTTTTTCATTCCGCCGTCTATCATGGCGCGGTGGGCAATGGCCGAGGTAAAACGCTCGTCGAAAAATGTGACCTCTATGGGCGCAATTTCTTTTTTAAGGCGGTTGATGACCGGAGTGAGGTAGCGCATCGACTCAGACGGCTCGCCGCGCATGGTGGTGGGCAATCCAACTATTATGCGGTCGACGACCTCGGTGGCTATATATTGCTTTACAAAGTCGATGAGTGTAGACGTAGGCACTGTGGTGAGCCCGTTGGCAACTATGCGCAGGGGGTCGGTTACGGCTATGCCGCAACGTTTTCGCCCGAAGTCTATAGAAAGTAATCGTCCCATAATAATATGCAAAGTTACAAAGATTTTTCTGCTTAATCAGCCCCTGAAGTGTAAAAACAAAAAAAATTATCCGTCATCACGACGAATAATCTTCTTACCTTAAATCTAATACCATGAAAAACTGATGCAAAGTTAATGCTTTTATGTTATACAACATAGTAAATGCAAGAAAAAATGCTTGCAATTAACACAGATTAACAAATAGGAGATTTTTGAAAATGTATTTTCACATTTACTAACATTGTCAAGCTTTTTACGCTCAATAACTCGCTATAATTGGCGGAAAAATGCTAACTTTGCAGTTTAAGATTGTTTTAATACAATATCTTATAAGAACATTTGCTTTATAATTATCGGCAATGAAAATATTCTCATCTGAAGAAATTGAAGCTATACGCAGATTCACGCTCAAGGAACAGGGTATAACAGCCCGTCAGTTCATAGAACTTGTGGGTGAATCGCTGGCTATTGAAATAATATCATCGCTCGTACCGGGCCACCGTCTGGTGGTGTTTGCCGGCCCCGACCTCAACGGCGCTTATGCTTTGGCTACAGCGCGACACCTTGCCATTCAGGGTTTCCATACCGAAATTTATCTGTTTAACATCAACGGCAACCGCGCCACTGCCGAGTGTGTGGCCGCCCGCGACCGCATGCGCGAGGAGTATGGCGACGACGCTCTCACCGAGGTCACGGGTCTGCAGTTCTCAATGCCCGACCTTATAGGCGATGTTACCGTGATTGACGGTATATTCGGCACCGAACGCACCACACCGCTATCGGGCGGTTATCAGAGCATAGTGCGCTACATCAACGAGATGAAGCCCCGTGTGGTGTCGATTGATGTGCCCTCGGGGCTGCTCGTCGACTCGGTCGACGGCCTTATCAACCGCAACATCATCCACGCCTCCATAACGTTGGCCATCGGCATGCCGCGTGTGGCATTTTTCATGAAAGAAAACTCTGAGCTGCTGGGCAAGTGGAAGGTTGTACCTGTGGACTACAGCGCCACGGCACTCGAACGCGCTCCGTGGCGATACCGCCTTATAGAGAAAAGCGATATACGCCAGTTGGTGCAGCCGCGCGACCCGTTTGCATCCAAGGCCGACTGTGGCAATGCCATGATATTTGCCGGCAGCTACGGTATGCTCGGGGCCGCACAGCTATGTGCCATGGGCGCACTGAGAGGTGGAGCCGGCAAGGTTACCGTACATGCGCCACGATGCGGATTCTATGTGATGCAGACCTCGGTACCCTGCGCCATGTTTGAATGCGACCGCGGCGACCTGGCTATAAGCGAGATTGAACTTACACGCGATTACAAGGCGGTGGCCATAGGTCCCGGCATAGGCACAGCCGACGCCACTATCGAAGCCCTGCACTCATTCCTCAGGATTGCCAATGCCAACTCGCGTCCGTTGGTGCTCGACGCCGATGCGCTCAACTGCATGTCGATACGACCGGCCATGCTCGACCACGTGCCCGTGATGAGCATACTCACACCGCATGCCGGCGAGTTCGACCGTCTCTTCGGCCGCCAGCCCTCATCATACGCCCGCTTGCTCAAGGCTGTAGAAGTAGCACATCAGCGCCATATCATCATAATACTTAAGGGACGATTCACAGCCATCGTGCGTCCCGACGGCAAGGTTTATTTCAATCCTACGGGCAGTCCTGCGCTGGCCACCGGGGGCAGCGGCGATGTACTCACCGGGCTTATCGCGGCCTTGCTCGCACAGGGCATGCGCACCGAGTTTGCAGCTATCGTGGGGCCGTATATCCACGGCCTTGCCGGAGAAATTGCGGCCGAAAAGCATGGCGTATACAGCGTCACCGCCACCGACGTGGCCGACTGCATAGGGGCTGCGTTCAAGCGCTTGTTTATTAATGATTAGTTAAATAATATATGAAAAATATTGGTCTCGCTCTTGTCATCGCCTCAATGACGACTGTCGGCTTCACCGCCATGGGGCAAAATACCCAGAAATTCACAGCTTCCAAAGCTAATGAATACGGCTTGGTATATTCATTACCAAACACCGCCGTGGAAATTACAATACAGACGGTACACACCAAGCGTGTGCCCGGCGAATTCTACAACTACGCCCGCCGTCATCTGGCTATAAACGATGCAATAACCAAACCATCGACTACCGTTGAGATTGGCTCTGTGAACATAAACACACGCGGTGTGGCCAATCCCGACAACCGCTGGCTGGTACAGTTCAAATCGGGTTCGACACCTTTTGTGATACTCGATGGAAACGACATCCCCATGGCCGTAAATACTGAAACCGTAGAGGAATCTAAAAATCCCGAACTGCCCGCAGCTCAGGCCATGCAGCCCTCGATTCTTGAAACTGAATTTGCCCGTCAGGCCATGACCCAGGAGATGATAAGCTCGTCGTCTATATCCAAAAGAGCCAAGCTCGCCGCCGACCGTATCTTCGAATTGCGCGACATGCGCTCGGAGCTGCTTTCGGGCCAGGCCGACAATCCCCCGGCCGACGGACAGGCCATGAAGCTGGTGCTCGACAATCTGGCACGGCAGGAAGAAGCCCTCACAGCTATGTTTGCCGGCACTGAACAGAGCTGGACCACAGTGCGTACCATCACCATCGTACCCGATTCTATAGGTCTCGACGGCAAAGTAATAGCACGTATATCGCCTTTTGAGGGTGTGATAGATGCCGACAATCTCGCCGGCGAGCCTTTGACAGTGGATGTAGAGGTGATTGAGGCCGGCAAACTGCCCGTGAACGAAAAAGGCGAAACCAAGCGTTTCCCCAAGGGCGGATTTGCATATCAGATTCCCGGTACAGCCAAGGTTGTCATAAATTATGAAGGCAAGGAAATAGCATCGGCCAACGTCACCCTGGCGCAGCTCGGTGTTACCTTCGGTCTTGACCCCGGCTTGTTCACCGACAAGAAAGCGCCGTCGCAGTTGCGACTCGACCCCGCCACCGGCGGCATACTGCTGCTTGGCCCCGCCGACCGCGAATAAGCTGCTGAACGAATAGGTTAAATAATCAGATACAGAAAAAGCCCGGTTTGTCGCCGGGCTTTTTATATTGAGGTATTTAATTGTTTATCAGCAGAATTTAGAGAAATCGGCATTGCGCATGTCGCCGGTTTCGTTGAAGGCTACGTGGAATGCGAATGCAGCCTGAAGCGAGTGGGGTGTCTGTCCGCCCTTGCCGAGCTTGAGATAGTCGAGCAGCAGGGGACGGTAGTCGGGATGAGCGCAGTTGTTGATGATCTCGTATGCGCGCTGCAGCGGGTCGAGGTGGCGCAGGTCGGCTATACCCTGGTCGGTAACAAGGATGTCAACCGAGTGCTCTGAGTGGTCGGCGTGGGCTACCATGGGCACGATGTTTGAGATCATGCCGCCCTTGGTGGTAGAGGGGCAAGAGAAGATGGAGATGTAGGCGTTGCGGGTGAAGTCGCCCGAGCCGCCGATACCGTTCATCATCTTTGTGCCGAGCACGTGGGTAGAGTTGACGGCGCCGAAGATGTCGGCCTCGAGGGCGGTGTTCATTGCTATTACACCAAGGCGGCGGATAACTTCGGGGTTGTTTGAGATTTCGGCCGGACGCATAACGATCTTGTCGTGGAAGTAGTCGATGTTGGCAAAGAGTTCTTCCTCGACCTTGTCGGAGAAAGTCATCGAGCAGGTAGATGCGAATGTGCATTTGCCCTTTTTGAGCAGCTCGAACACGGCATCCTGGATAACTTCGGTGTACATCTGGAACTTGGGCAGCACGGTGCTTTCGCCCAGGTCGTAGAGCACGGCGTTGGCAACGTTGCCCACACCGCTCTGCAGGGGCAGGAATTCCTTGGGAATGCCGCCGCGGTGATATTCTTCGATGAGGAAGCGTACTACATTCGATCCGATTTTCTTTGAAAGTTCGTCGGGTTCGGTGAAGGGTTTCACGCAGTCGTAAGAGTCGGTTCTGACGATTCCGACCACCTTGGCGGGGTCAACCTTGAGCACGGGCGAGCCGATGCGGTCGCTGGGCTTGAAAATGGCGATTTCCTTGCGGTAAGGGGGATCGGCGGGGGTGTATATGTCGTGCATGCCAAGGAGCGAGTGGGGCAGCTTGGCGTTGAGTTCGATGAAAATCTTGTCGGCCATGTGGGCGTATGTAGCCACGTTGCCCACGCCGCAACCGAGTATGATGTCGCCCTCGGGGGTGATGTCGGCAGCTTCGATAATGGCGTAGTCAAATTTGCCGTAGAAACCGTAGCGGCATTCCTGAGCCATTTCAGAAAGATGACGGTCGAAGTAGTGAACATCGTGAGCGTTGATACGTTTGCGCAGGTCAGGAAGATTCTGATAGGGCGCACGCATGTTGATAGCGTTGGCACGAGCCAGAACGCCGTCGAGGTGGTCGGAGGTAGATGCGCCGGTGAAGACGTTGATCTTGAAGGGACGGCCTTCGGCATGTTCTCTCTCTGCCTTACGTGCGATTTCTTCTGATATTAACTTGGGCGCGCCGGGAGCGGTGAAGCCGGACATACCGATGGTATCGCCGTTCTTGATCATTTCAGCAGCTTCTTGAGCTGAGATAAAGTTGTATGCCATCTTGAGTGATATGGTTGATTAAATTTCAGTTTTTCAGTTAATATTTACGTTTAAGTATTTCTCCCAGTACAAGAGCTTTGCGCAGTTCTCTGCGGGCACCGGTGGCACGGGGCTTGTCTTCAATCGGCTTCATGGCTTCAGATACAGGTATGGCTCTTATACCTTCGTCGGGTAGTTTGGGTTGAGGTTGTTTTTTCTTTTTGTTTTTATTGGGTGATACGGTTTTGTTTTTGTTGGTCTGACGTTTTTGTGTGAATACCGGCGGCAGCTCGGGCTCGGGAGGCGCAGGTATGGGAAAGTCAGGTTGATGAAAATCAGGAAAATTATCGAAAAAAGCAAATGGGTCTTCATCGCGCTTTTCCGACGCGATGGATTCCGACTCTTTCTTCAATTTCTTTTTGAAAGCCGGCCACAACCCGAATGCCACTATGAGCAATAAAGGTAGAAAATCAGTTAATATTTCCCGTAAGTCCACTTTTTTTCGTAATTTTGCACAAATTTATATATTAAAGTGCAAAAGCACAAATTATTTTCAGAAAATGTCTCAATCTAATATAAAAATCAGCGAAAATACTGCTGATAAGGCCTCCCGCCTCTTTATCGAGACCTATGGATGCCAGATGAATGTGGCCGACTCTGAAGTCGTTGCCTCTATCTTGGGTATGGCCGGCTACGAAACCGCCGAGGATATTGCCGATGCCGATGCTATTTTATTAAATACTTGCTCTATACGCGACAATGCCGAGCAGAAGATAGTGTCGCGCCTTCAGTATCTTGCATCGCTCCGCCGCAAGAAGAGCGGTAAAAAGCTGATTGTGGGTGTGATAGGCTGCATGGCCGAGCGTGTGCGCGATACTCTCATAGAGAAGCACGGCGTGGATGTGGTGGCCGGCCCTGACTCGTATCTCGACCTGCCTGCGCTGTTTGCCGCCGCCGAGGCCGGACAGAAGGCCATTAACGTGGAGCTGAGTACCACCGAGACTTACCGCGATGTGGTGCCCAAACGTCTTGGAGCCAACCGTGTGAGCGGATTTGTGAGCATAATGCGCGGATGCAATAATTTCTGCTCTTACTGCATAGTACCCTATACCCGCGGACGCGAGCGCAGCCGTGAGCTGCAGAGCATTCTGCGCGAGGTGGCCGACCTGCACGACAGGGGCTTCAAGGAGGTGACTCTGCTGGGTCAGAATGTCAACTCTTATTGCTATACCGACGGTGACGGCAACACCACCGACTTTGCCGGATTGCTCACCGCAGTGGCCGACCTGGTGCCCGATATGCGAGTGAGGTTCACAACCTCGCACCCCAAGGACCTCAGCGACCGCGTGATCGAGGTGATGGCCTCGCGCAAGAATTTGTGCAAACACATACATCTGCCGGTGCAGAGCGGCTCAAACAAGGTGCTGCAGGCCATGAACCGCAAATATACCCGCGAGTGGTATCTTGAACGTGTGGCTGCCATTCGCAAGGCCATGCCCGAGTGTACTGTCACTACCGATATGTTTACCGGATTTCATGATGAAACCGAGGCCGATTTTGAAGAGACTCTCGCCCTGATGCGCGAGGTGGGCTTTGACTCGGCATTCATGTTCAAATACTCCGAGCGTCCCGGCACTCTGGCCTCGCGCACCATGCCCGACAATGTGCCCGAGGATGTGAAGATTGATCGACTCAACCGCATGATAGCCTTGCAGAATGAACTGTCGCTGCAGTCAAACCGCAACGATATAGGCAAGGAGTTTGATGTGCTGGTAGAAGGATTCTCAAAACGCAGTACCGATCAGCTCGTGGGCCGCACCGAGGGCAACAAAGCATGTGTGCTGCCACGCGGCAAACATGCCGTGGGACAGACTGTAAGGGTTAAGGTAAAGGATGCCACCTCTGCAACATTGATCTGCGAGGAGGCATAACAAAGGCTATGTCTTCAAACGATAACAAACAGTTCAGCTCAAGGTTAGGACTGGTAGTGGCCACGGTAGGCTCAGCCGTAGGCCTTGGCAATATTTGGCGTTTCCCGGCTGAGGCTCAGGCCAACGGCGGCGCTGCATTTCTGCTGCTTTATGTAGCCTGTGTATTTCTGTTAGGTGTGCCGGTGATGCTTGCCGAGTTTTCGCTCGGGCGAGCCGGCCGCAGCGACGCCTTCGGCGTGTTCAATAAGCTTTCGCCGCGCGGCAAATGGTGGCTCATAGGCGCTTTGGGTATATTGGCATCGTACACCATAGGCTGTTTCTATATGGTGGTGACAGGCTGGACATTCGAGTACCTGTTTAATTCTGTGACAGGAGATTTGTATGACGGAATGGTACAAGTGGCTGCCGGAGGCGACTTTACCAATGCCGATATATTTTTTGCCGATAAGATGCATCAATACATCTCCACGCCATGGCCGCCTATAATATTCACATGGCTCGTCATACTGATCAACATAGCCGTGCTGACAGGTGGGGTGCAGAAAGGCATCGAAAGGCTTTCAAACATCCTTATGCCACTGCTTTTTGTGGTATTGATAGTGCTGTGTTGTCTCACGCTGACACTGCCCGGCGCATCGGCCGGACTTGAATGGTTCCTGAAGCCGGATTTCTCCAAAATCAACGCCATGACCGTGATCAATGCCATGGGTCAGACATTCTTCTCATTGAGTCTTGGCATGGGCACGCTCATTACGTACGCCTCATATTATCCGGCCAATACACGCCTTACATTTACATCGGTCATCGTGGCAATGATGAGCCTGGTGGTGGCAGTGCTTATGGGATTCGTGATATTTCCGGCAGTGGCAACGTATGGGCTTACAGACCACTCGTTGGTGGGCGCCACACTGGTGTTTCAGACACTGCCTGAGGTGTTTGCCTGCCTGCCCGGCACACGCCTGTGGTCGATACTGTTCTTCGCACTGCTTTTCATGGCCGCCCTCACGTCCACGGTGTCAATCATGGAAGTTACCATAGCTTTTTTGAGCGACCGCTTCAAGCTCAGCCGTGCCAAGGCATGCGTGTTAACCCTTACACCTCTGCTTCTGCTGAGTTCGATATGCTCGCTGTCGTTCAGCTCATTGAGCGATGTCAAGTTGTTCGGGATGACAATTTTCGACTTCCTCGACAATTTCGCAACAAACATACTGCTGCCGGTAGGCTCAATAGCGATCTGCGTGTATTTAGGATGGTTCGCGCCCAAAGGTTTACTGCATAAGGAACTGACGAACAACGGTACGGTCCGATCGCTGCTTACCGGAGTCATACTCTTTATCATACGCTACATAGCCCCCGTGATGATTTCGGCAATATTGATAGCGCCGCTTCTGAAATGAAAAAGCCCGGCAAGATAAGCGAAACGGCATTTGGCGCTATGACATTAGGCATAGCGCTGCTGTTGATTGCCGGACTGTTTGGCTCGCAATGCGGGCGGTCGACTGCTCCGACGGTAATAGTGGTAGACACGGTAGCCGTCAAAACCGACAGCGTGAAGCACCGCAAGAAGCCGGTAAAATCGTCTCGAAAAAAAGCCAAAAAACCGCGAAGCAACACGCCCCCGTCCGAACCGATAAGGCGCGACTACCGCGACGAAAAAGTAAATTGAACCACACCGCCCCGCCGATTATTTCGGTGGGGCGGTGTTTTAATAATGTCCTGCGGTTGAATTTACAGTTTGTAGACTTCTGAGCCGGCGAGGAGTACGCAGCCTGTGCCGAAGTCGTCGAAGTCGGGGCGTGAGTCGTAGCTCACGGGCTGTCCGTCTTTGGGCTCTTTGCCGGTGCCCTGCACGTAGCCTATATAGCCGTTGGGGTGTATGGCGTCATTTACAATTGCGTTCCAAGCCTTGGTGACTATGGGCATGTATTTGTCCTTGTCGAGCAGACCGTTGCGTATGCCCCATGCCATACCGTATACAAAGAGGGCTGTACCGGTGGTCTCTTTACCGCCGAAGTTGCTTTCGTCGTGAAGGCTTACATTCCAGAATCCGTCTTCGCGCTGGCATTTGGCCAGGGCTTCGCACATTGCCTTGAGGTCGGCCTCGTATACGCTGCGGTGGGGGTCGTCGGCGGGTATTTCTTCAAGCACCTTCACAAGGGCTGCCACTACCCATCCGTTGCCGCGCGACCAGTAGCAGTTTTTGCCGTTGGGTTCTTTGTATGGAGGCACAAAGTCGGCATCGCGCCACCACAGGCCTTCTTTTTGGTTATAAAGACCTCCGGCAAGGGTGTTGCGGGCCCATTCGTACATATCCCATGCCTTCTCGCTGTATTTCTTATCGCCAGTTTCCTTGGCCAGTTTTGCCAGTACGGGCATGCCCATCTGTATGGCGTCGATCCAAGTCCAGTCGTCTACCTGTGGGGTGTTGACAAGCATATTCATACATGATTTTGTCTTGGTGAGCATGTGAGGCTCGGGACAAAGGCGATAGAGGTCTATGTAGGTCTGTGCGCAGCAGTAGTTGTCGGCGTTGCGGGTGGGGGTGTAGTCGTTGCGGAATCCCCACTTGAACTTGTCGGCCCACTCGCGTGCGTAGTCAAAGTAGCGGTTGTCAGGGTATATGGAGTGCAGAGCCATGAGTCCTTCGAAGTATATGCCGCGGGTCCATATATTGGCTTCGTACACCTTCTTGCGCGAGTAGTAAGGAATTGATTCGTAGGGATCGGGGTGACGCTTCATGTAGAAGTCGTTTACCTTGATGAGTGTATTCAGGGTTTCCTTGCGCGGGGGCAGCTGCTCCTTTGCTGCGAATGCCGGTATTGACATCACAAGGATAAGCGCTGATAAAAATAGCTTTTTCATTGTATGGATGTGATTGGTATTCTGTAGGTTTTGTAATCAGTTGGTACGTTTGAGGGGTGTGAGGGTAACGATTGAGTTAAGACCCGAAGGCACGGTGTCCCATTCGCCGAAATTGAAGCTGCGGGCACCGGTCACGCTGTTGATGTTGGTGTCCTTGAACTTGCGCCACTTGATGCCGCGGCGTTCGTAGTCGGCAATGCGGTTGGCCTGCATGTTTGTCACGTCTATTTCGAGTGTGTTGTCGCCCTGCTTCAGATACTTGCCTATGTTGATGCAGAATGGTACGCTCCATGCGTTGCCGGCTTCAGTGCCGTTGACGTACACACGTGCGCTCTCGCGTACATCGCCGAGGTTGAGCATCCATTCGTCGGCTGCTCCGGGATTGTCTATGTGGAAGTTTACTGTATATCTGCCGGTGCCGAAGTTCACTTTGGCGCTGTCGTTGTCAAGTTTGGTCCAAGGCATAACGTTGTCGATTGCAAACTCGCCCTCGATAGCAGGCTCGCTTTGCGGGAATGTCAGCTTCCAGCCCTTATTGATGGCCATGGGGGCATCGGCTGCTTTGTAATAAGGCCATTTTTCCACGTCGACCGGGGTGGGGAAGGTCTTGAGCAACAGCGACTGACCGGGCATAAGCTGTAAGCGCACATCGGTGCCTCCTGCGGGATTTTGTGATGATGCGGCAAGTCCGTTTTGGCCGGTCATAGGGTCGAATATTTCAACTGCCTTGGCATCGGTTGCCAGGGTCACGGTGCCGTCTATGGCCTTGTCGTTGAGCAGGGATATGAAGTAGTTGTATCCGCCGGCTTCGTTGCGTCGGCGTATCATTGACACACCGTTACGGGTGCGCATTGTCTCGGGCTTGGCACCGGTAAGGGCCAGTGTAGATGCAAAATCAGGGCCGGTGATTATGGAGCCTTTGCCATATTTGGTGGCAGTGGCCGAGGCAGTCTGTGCAGGAAGCTTTTTGGTGAGCTTGCCCAGCTCCTTGCGACGTTTCTTAAGGTCGGATAGTCCGGGCACATCATCGGGCATTGATTCCACGAAAATCAGTTTGGCACCCTTGGCAGCAAGGTCGAGCAGACGGGCCAGGGTGGCGGGCTGCATCAGATGTACCGGTGGTACGATAATGGCCTTGTAGGTGTTGTCGCCGCGGCCGCTTATCAGGCCTTCGGGGTTAACGTTCAGGTCGTTGAGCAGTTTGTCTGAAACGTAGTCAACATCATAACCTGCATTTATTATCTCGTTCACGGCCTTCTTCACGTCGGGCATTGTGCGGTCCATGCTGTGGATGTCAAACATCATGTAGGGTTGCTTCACATTGTTGTTCCACACGTCCTCGATGGGGAAGTATAGCAGGAAATCGTTGTCGGGAGCGCCTGCGCTCAGGAATGCCTGTGTGCGGGCGATGTATTTGAAGAGTCCGTCGGCATCGGTCCAAATGCTGTTGGTGGGCGACATGTTGATGGACGCATAGAACAGCCACCCCGGAAATTCTACGTTTTTGGGCGAATAGGGTGAGCCGTGGAAATATACGTGATTGACACCTGAGCAGAACATCTGGTCGATTTCGGGCTTGCAGCGGGCAAGTGATGTGCGGAAATGCTCGGTGAGCCAGGTTAATGTCTCGGCCGATGTGAGGGGCTTGCCGGCAACGTGGGCTGCCGACGATGCGAATTTGAGCACGGCGGGGTCGGCATCGCTCGGACGCGATGGCCCGTTTTTAACAAGTCCGGGAATATTGAAGTCGCTTTGGCCGAACGATTCACACTCGGGAATGTCAACAGCCGCGTATAGGTCAATGATGTTGGCGGGCGAGCCGTGCGATTGGTTGCGTATCTTCACACCCTTTGAGTGTGCCCAGTCGGTCCACACTTTGGTGAAGTTCTCATAGAGCATGCGGGCCAGGGTGTGGCGGTAGTCTGAGATTACTCGGGCGCGTGTGTCGCTGCCGTCGTTGTTCTTAAGTTCGGGCAGATACATACCCAGGTCGTATCCGTACTCGCGCTTGAATTCATCAAGTATATTTTCAGTCCAGTCAGACTGATATACTTCGTATGAGTCGTTGAAGAATGTCTCGGGATAGATATTCTCGCGTCCGGCAAAAGCCTTGTCGAAACGGTCGAGGTATTTCTTCACGGCGATGCTGTCGTAGTGGTTGAGTACCAGGCCTTCACCGCCGGGGGCGGCGCGTTTTACGTTTTGGAATGTACGGCCGCAGAACAGGGCGTAAACCTTCCAGTCGCCCTTGGGGGCGGTCCAGTGCAGTATGCCGTCGGGCGAAACTTTAGAGCTGATGTCGATGCGTTTTTTGCCGTTTACGGCAATTACCTTTTGCAGAGTTGCCACGGGCTTCTGACGGTCGTCGGCCGGCACAATCTTCAGGTTGGGTTTATAATTCCATTCTTCGATTATGCTCTTGCGTGCGCTGATATCGGTGTTGACGTTCGGGCCGCCGAAAGGCCATCCGGTGCCGTTGTTCATGTCGACCTTAAGGCCGAGGCGTCGCGATTCGCCGACGGTGTGCTCAAGCATGTCCATCCAGCGAGGAGACAGATATTCGATATCGTTGGCTTCATTGCCCTGTACACCGTAGATAGGAGTGATTTCGGTACCTCCCATACCTTTTTTTGCGAATTCTTCGAGATTATGAGTAAGGCCTTCAGAGTCAACCGCGCTGCCCAACCACCACCATCGGGTGAAGGGACGGTTTTCCACGGTTTCTTCATACCACCCGGTGGGCGCGGTGGCGTATGCGCATAATGATGCTAATAATGAGGTAAATAACAGGGCAAAATGTTTCATGGTAATAATAGCGTGTATGCTTTGCACACACATTAAAAGGTTAATGAGCCGCAGACACAGTGCTGCGGCTCATCGGTAGAGATATGATTATTTCATGTATTCGAGTGCTTCGCGGCACTTGTCGGTGATGTACTGCCAGTCCTGAGCTGCAACTCTGTCCTTGGGGAAGAGTTTAGAGCCCATACCTACGCAATATACACCGGCTGCTGTCCATGAGGCGAGGTTTTCCTTGGTGGGTTCTACACCACCGGTAACCATCAGTTTAGACCAGGGCATGGGAGCCAGCAGACCTTTGACGAATTTAGGACCGAGAACGTCGCCGGGGAATACTTTGCAGAGTTCGCATCCTACTTCCTGAGCGGCACCTACTTCGCTGATAGAGCCGCAGCCGGGGGTGTAGGGCACCTGGCGACGGTTGCATACGCGGGCAACTTCGGGATTGAACAGAGGACCTACCACGAAGCAGGCACCGAGCTGCATGTAGAGAGCGGCTGTGCCGGGTTCTACCACCGAGCCTACGCCAAGGGCGAGTTCGGGGCATTCGGTGGCGGCAAACTTAACGAGTTCACCGAAGATTTCGTGGGCGAAGTCGCCGCGGTTGGTGAATTCAAAAGCACGTACACCGCCGTCGTAGCAAGCCTTAACCACTTGCTTGGCTACCTCGAGGTCCTTGTGGTAGAACACAGGAACCATGCGGGTGGCGCCTATCTTGGCCATAACGGCCTGTTTATCAAATCTTGCCATATATGATTATGATTTCTTTATTAACGTTGTACACGACCGTTGGCGCTGCCGCCTGCGAGGGCTTCAACTTCGGCAACAGAAACGAGGTTGAAGTCGCCGTTGATTGTATGCTTCAGGGCTGAAGCAGCAACAGCAAATTCGAGAGCCTCGCCCTGAGTGGGCATTGTGAGAAGGCCGTGGATGAGGCCGCCCGAGAATGAGTCGCCGCCACCTACACGGTCGATGATGGGATTGATGTCGTAGCGCTTGCTCTGGTAGAATTCCTCGCCGTTGTAGATCATGGCCTTCCAGCCGTTGTGAGTGGCCGAGAATGATTCGCGCAGGGTAGAAACCACATATTTGAAGCCGAATTCTTTCATCATGGCCTGGAATATACCCTTGTAGCCTTCGGCATCGGTGTTGCCGCCTTCAACGTCGGCATCGGGCTTGAAGCCAAGGCAGAGTTCTGCATCTTCTTCGTTGCCGATACATACGTCAACATACTGCATGAGCGGACGCATGATTGACTGGGCCTTTTCGCTTGACCAGAGTTTCTTGCGGAAGTTGAGGTCAACCGATACGGTAACACCGTGGCGCTTTGCAGCTTCGCAAGCCAGACGGGTAAGCTCGGCGGCCTTGTCGCTGATGGCGGGGGTGATACCGCTCCAGTGGAACCAGTCGGCACCTTCCATGATTGCATCGAAGTCAAAGTCTTCGGGATTGGCTTCGGCAATAGAGCTGCCTGCACGGTCGTAGATCACCTTTGAGGGACGCATTGATGCGCCGGTCTCGCAATAGTAGATACCTACACGGTCGCCGCCGCGGGCAATGTGTTCGGTATGAACGCCGTAGCGACGCAGAGCGTTGACGGCAGCCTGGCCGATCTCGTGGGCGGGGAGTTTGCTTACGAAGTAGGCGTCGTGGCCATAGTTGGCGCAGCTTACAGCTACATTGGCTTCACCGCCGCCCCAGATTACGTCGAAATTATCTACCTGAACGAAACGTTTGCATCCCGCAGGTGAGAGGCGAAGCATGATTTCGCCTAATGTGATTACTTTCATTTTGATACTGGTTTATTTGGGTTTTTATGCGTTGTTGAATTTGACTTCACCGCTCTCGATGTTTTCGAGCAGTTTTATAGCGGTTACATATTGGGCTATGCCTTCGGCCACCTTGCGGGCGTCGTCCATGGCGTGAACCACGCTGGCGGGGCGGTTTGTGACGTCGCCGCCGGCAAATACACCCTTGCGCGAGGTCATGCCGTAGGGCACATCGCGTGTGAGCACGTATCCGCGCTTGTCGACGTCGATACCCTCGGTGGTCGACACGATGCGCGAGGCCGGGGCGCTGCCCACTGCCTGTATCACGCGGTTGGCCGGAATGGTGGTCTTAACGCCGTTGGTGTCGATTACCAGTTCGTCAAGCTCGCCGTCGCCGTTGGTGTCGCGGATTTCGGCTATTGAGGTCTCGAACATGAACTTAACACCCTCGGCCACAGCGTCGTCGTACTCGGCTTTGAGCGCCGACATGCGGTCCTGGGTGCGGTGGTAGAGCACAGTCACTTCCGATGCTCCAAGGCGCAGCGAGGTGCGGGCTGCATCCATGGCGGTGTTGCCTCCACCTACCACAAACACGCGCTGACCCTCCTTCACCGGTACTTCCTCGCGGCTCATGAAGCCCTGTTGGTACAGGCCCACACGACGCAGGAAATATACGGCCTGACGTACACCCACGAGGTCTACACCGGGCACGTCAAGGCGCTTGGGTTTGCCGGTGCCCGTACCCATGAATATGGCATCGAAACCGTCGGCAAATATATCGTCGATAGTGCAATCAGAACCTACGGTGACGTTGCAGTGGATGTTGACACCCAGATTGGCTATCTTGATGATTTCGTTTTTGACAACTTCCTTGGGCAGACGGTATTCGGGAATGCCGAACATGAGCACACCGCCGGGTTCGGGTTCCATCTCGAAGATTTCAACCATGTAACCCTTGCGGGCGAGTTCGCCGGCGATGGTGAGTCCGGCAGGTCCGCTGCCTATGATGGCTATCTTGCCGTTGTTTTTCTCGGCAATGTTCTCGTGGGTAAGGCGCATTGTGGTGTCGAAGTCGGCCACGAAGCGTTCGAGTCTGCCGATATTGATATGGGCACCCTTCTTGTTGAGTATGCAGTTGCCCTCGCACTGGCGTTCGTGGGCGCATACACGTCCGCACACGGCGGGTAGGTTGCTGCGGGTGTTTATGATGGCCATTGCATTGCCCAGATTGCCCATTGACAGCTCGTGGATCCACGACGGAATCTCATTGTTGATGGGGCAACCCTTGCGGCACTGCGGCACTTTGCAATTAAGACAGCGTTTGGCCTCGGCAATGGCCTCCTGCATGGTATAGTTCTCTGTATCAGCCATTACATTGCGAATGAGTTGAAACCACCGTCGACCACGGCAACAGTGCCGGTGACGAAGCTGGCGGCGTCGGATATGAGATATTGAATGGTTCCGCACAGTTCTTCGGGCTTGCCGAAGCGCTTGAAAGGTGTCTGGCGGATAACGTCCTGGCCGCGCTGTGTGAGCGAGCCGTCCTCGTTGGTGAGCAGAGCGCGGTTCTGGTTGGTGAGGAAGAAGCCCGGAGCTATGGCGTTGACGCGGATATTTGAGGTGAATTTGGTAGCTACTTCATTGGCCATGAATGCGGTGAAATTGCTTATACCGGCCTTGGCGGCAGCATAGCCCATCACACGTGTCATGGGGCGGAATGCAGCCATCGACGAGAAGTTCACTATAGAGCCTTTGCCGGCTTCAACCATGGGCTTGAGAAATATCTGGGTGGGAATCACTGTACCGGTGAGGTTGAGATTGAGAACTTTCTCAAACTGAGCCACGTCGACATCAAAGAAAGTCTTGTCGGGGGCTATTGTAGCGCCGGGCATATTGCCGCCGGCAGCGTTGAGCAGAGCATCCACGCGTCCGTAGCGGCTCATTATTTCGTCGCAGTTTGCCTGAACGACTTCGGGGTTCATCACATCTGTGACAAGGAAGCAGGCTTCGCCGCCTTTTGCCTTGATTTGTTCAACGATTCTGTCGCCTTCGTCCTTACGGCGACCCATCAGCACCACCTTGGCACCCTGCAGGGCAAGGTATTCGCCGATGCAAGCACCGAGTACTCCGGTACCGCCGGTGATGACTACTACATTATCTTTTACAGAAAAAAGTTCGTTCATAACTGTTATTATTTTAGTTGATTAATGGCGGCCATCAAGCCAGATACCTCGCCCAGGGCAAGCATGCGGCCATGGAATGAATATCCGGCATTGTAGCCCATTTTTTCATCGCCGAGCATCAGCGGGGCGTGGTCCACGCGCATGGGTACACCGGGTTTTTCGGTCTCGAAAATTTTTACCACTTCTATCAGACGCGGGTCGAGGTGAGTGGTTTCCTTGAAGTCGCCGTTGGGCATCACCTTGCATATACGTATGTGGGCGAAGTGGGTGTTCTTGGCATATTTGCGGGCAAGCTGCACCACATCGTTGTGGGCGCCTGCGCTCAGCGAGCCTGCGCAGAATGTAAGGCCGTTGTGCGGATTGGGCACGGCATTGAGGAAGGCCTCTATGTCGGCATCGCAGGTCACGATGCGCGGCAGACCAAGAATGGGCATGGGAGGATCGTCGGGATGCACACACATGTCTATGCCATATTCGTCGCACACGGGCATGATGGCGTTGAGGAAGTATGCCATGTTCTCGCGCAGCTTCTCGGGTGTGATGCCTTTGTACAGGTCGAGCAGGTCGCGGAATTTGCCCACGGGGTCGAAGTCGCTCTCAGAGATATTGCCGTTTACGAAGCCCTGGGTCTTTACTATAATATTGTCAACCAGTCGTTTCTCGCCCTCGGGAGTCATCTCCTTCTTGAGGTCGGCCACACGTTGCAGCACCTCGGGCGAATAATCGTTTTCAGCGCCTTCGCGTTTGAGGATGTGTATATCGAAATATGCGAATTCCGCACGGTTGAAGTATAGATTTGATGTACCGTCGGGGTTTGGATATTCAAGATCAGTACGGGCCCAGTCGAGCACGGGCATGAAGTTGTAGCAGATAGTCTTGACACCGGCTTTGCCGAGGTTGGCGAGGCTCACCTTGTACTTCTCGATGAGTTCATCCCTGTCGGGACCTGCATATTTTATTGATTCTGAAACGGGCAGGCTTTCAACGACGCTCCAGCGCAGACCGTGGCTTTCGATGTAGTCTTTCATTTTCCGGACTTCTTCGAGAGTCCAGATTTCTCCGTTTGGAATGTGATGGAGAGCTGTAACTATGCCCTCCACGCCAATCTGGCGGAGCATGTCAAGGGTAATTTTATCGTTTGGTCCGAACCAACGCCATGTTTTCTCCATAATTGAGGATAAAATGAGGATAGCTTAGGATTATTATTTGCAAATTTACAAAAAAAATCAATAAGAGCATATCCAAAACATAGCGATTTTAGGATATGCTCTTTATTTAATAAGATTTATTAATTGTTCAGTGTTTCGAGGAATTCTATTTCAACGATACGAAGCTCGTGATTGGTTTTGTCGCCGCCTTCGGCCTTGAACAGGTCGAGCTCGCCGGCTTTGGGTTCAACCACTTCAACAATCTGTCCGAAAGCGTCGCTGTCTTCGGCAGTACCGCGCAGGCGTATGGTGTATGTGTCGGTCAATACGGGATGTTCGATATTCAGATGAACATATCCAAGGCTGCGGTCGGTGTCGCCGCTCCATACCAGGGTGTCGCCGGCATAGATGTCGAGGGGGTATGAGCGTTGGCGCCATCCTGTGAGTTTCACGCATATATCGTCGATAGCGGCGCGGCGTTCGAGCTTGAAGGTGATCCAGGCGGTAGACTTGCGACCGTCGTTGCGCCATTCGCTCAGCTCGTTGTCGTCCCAGGCTGCCTTGGCATTGTCCTGGTTGATTCCGGCGGTGGCGCTTTCAATCTTCACGTCAACCTTTGAGTCGGTGTACGACTGGCCGGCCGGAGTGGGGCCGCGGTCAAGACGCGATGACAGGGCTGCGGCAGGTGTGTGGAGCGAAAGACCGTCCTTGACTTCTACGGGCTTGGTGTCGAATTCAACAGTGGCATCTTCAAATCCGGGAGCTGATGCTACCAAGGTCACATGTCCGGCCTCGGGCATAGAGCGCAGCATCACGCGGTTGATACCGCATTCTACGGGAATTGATTCTGAAAGTACGAAGTTGTCGGTGCCCTGGGCTACACCTCCGCGCCATTCGGCAGGGCCTGTGAGCTTGAAGCTTACGGTGTCGTTGGCAAGAGGATGACGCTGCCCCTTGTCGTCAACAACCTCAACCTGTACCAGCGCAAGGTCTGCGCCATCGGCGTATGTGCCTTCAGGACCCTGCATGAGGGTGAGTTTGAGAGCCTTGGGATTGCCGGCTGTAGTGATTTTTGCGGTATGGCATGCCTTGCCGTCGGCATCGTAACTTATGGCCTCGATGGTGCCGGGTTCCCACTTCACGTCGGGGAAGGTGTAGAGGAAGCGGTAATCCTGCTTGCCCATTCCGTAAGATTTGCCGTTGACTTTGAGTTCTACAGAGTCGCCGCTCGAAACCACATAAACGGGTTTTACGGTTCCTTCGGGATAATTCCAATGACCTATGATGTGGCCTTCTACGGCTTCGGGGTCAACCCATGCGTTCCACATCACCTTGTGGGCAAAAAATCCGTCTTTGGGTATGCGCATCGCGTCTACCACACCGCTCACACGGTAGTTGGTGGCGCTGCGGCCATGTGTCTGGGTGTCGGAGAAAATGATTTTGGCACCACCTGAGTTGACGCGTCGACCGGTTCCGGGACGTTCACGCCAGAAATCGTACCAGCGGCGAACGAATTCTATGGCCAGCTGATCCTGATTCTGATTGTAGGCCGAGGCATCGGCATTGCGGTACAGAGGTCCGTCGCCATGCTTGTGGTAGGGATAGCTCCAGTCGTCCCAATACTTTCTGAGACCCTCGTCGCGGCAATATTCGGTCTGTATCATGGGCGAGTGGTCGCTCTTGTTGACGTAGAGCATTTCGCCGCCGTATTCAGCCTCGCGTATGTCGAGCATCTCGCGCGAACCTATGGCGCGGCCGCCGTGGGGGTCGTACATGTCGCGTATCTCGCGCATCTCTAACATGTGGTCGCGGCTGATTGATTCGTTGCCCGATTCCCAGAAAATCACACTGGGGCTGTTGCGGTAGTAGATGATGGCATCGCGCATCACGTCCTTGCGGTGTTCCCAGCGGCGTCCGGTCACGTCGCGTTCAGAGTCGCCGGCGGGGAGCATCTGCATCAATCCTACGCGGTCGCACGACTCAACGTCCTGACGCCAGGGCGATACGTGCATCCAGCGCACGAAGTTACCGTTGCTCTTCACCACCAGGTCGTTTGAATAGTCGCTGAGCCAGGGAGCTACCGACAGGCCCACGCCGGGCCATTCGTTGCTTGAACGCTGAGCATAGCCCTTCATCTGCAGCACGCGGTCGTTGATCCATACCTTGCCTTCGCCGAAACGGGTTTTGCGGAAACCGGTAGTGGTGACTACTTCGTCGGTCAGCTTGTCGTTGATGAGCAGGGCGGTTTTAACTTTGTAGAGGTAGCCATAGCCCCACGACCAGAAGTGCAGGTCGCTCAGAGGTGCGGATGCGCTCAGTGTGACGGTAGCGCCGGGGGCAATGCTCACCGGTTCGCCCTTGAAGTTTGCCACCTGCTTGCCGTCGTTGTCGTATACGTCGACTACGTAAGTGGCGGTGACAGCCTTGCGGCCTTCGTTCTTCACTTCAGACTCGGCGTTGATAACGGCAGTGCGGCTCTTTACGTTGATGTCAGAGGCATACACGTATGTACCGGTGGTGCCGAGATTGCTGTACAAGGGCAGAGTCTGATATACGGGGTCGGTGATATGCAGCCATACGTTCTTGGGAATACCGCCGTAGTTGGCATTGAAGTTGCGGTCGTTCCACTGGTATCCGCTGCCGGTGGCGCGTTCTTTGTAGCGCCAGTCGTTATCGGTGCGTACCGAGAGTATGTTTTCCTTGCCGAAGCGTATGTAGGGAGTAATATCGAAACCTACAGCCATCACACCGTTTTCGTGCAGCCCCAGCTTGTGTCCGTTCAGAAAGAACTCGCCGCCCTGGCGCACGCCTTCAAATTCGAGAAATACTTTTTTACCCTTGGCCGATGCAGGAACTTTAAATTTCTTGCGATACCATGCCACGGTATCGGTCATTTCCTTGATTCCCACCTTGTAGGCTTCGTCTTCGTTGAAAGCATGAGGCAGTGTGATTTTTTTCCAGGAAGAGTCGTCAAACTTGGCTTGTGCGGCTTCGGGAGTGTCGCCGATCGAAAGACGCCAGTCACTGTTGAAGTTGTATCGCTCGCGAGCCTCGGCCGATGCGCAGATACCCGCGGCGAGCAAGAATGTGATCAGTAGTTTCTTAAGTCTCATTTCTATATTTAGATTCATGGTAATTAACGATAGTGCAAAGTTAATATGGATTGGCCGTATTATAATGCAAAAATGTTCGGATAAACATTTAATTTTGTACATAAACCCTGTGTATGATTGTATGAATAGATTTTGAATGAATTTATATCCGCATCACAGGATTAATTATTACATTTGCGGTAAAAATAATATACTATGAAAAAATTGTTGATTTCAGTACTTTCGGTGGCCGCCACGGCTTTTGTCTCACTTGCGCAGGTGCCTGTGTTTCTCACGGCAGGGCAGTCGAATACTGACGGCCGTGTACCCGCCGACGATCTTCCGGAGTATATCATGGAAAACAAATACAAGCATTGCTTATGGAGCTACTGCAATGGTGTGAAGGATACCGTGCAGGGTAAATTCGAGCTTTATTATCCTCGCATGTCGGGCGCCGAGAATCCGCACAGATGGACATACGATGCCGTAACATATTATTTGCTTGAACAGAAGTTGAACAAGCCGTTTTATGTCATCAAGCAATCGTATGGAGGTACCTCAATTGACCCGGAATGTAAATCAAGCGGACGGCGTGGCGCACCGGGCAACGGATTTCACTGGAGTGCCGACTCGGCCTTCCTTGCCGACAATATTTCGGTGAATAAAGGTGGCAACAGCCTTATAAAAGCATTTACAGAAAATATAGGTGAGTGCATTGACCGCGAATTGTCGCGTCTGCCCGATGGGTATGAGATTAAAGCCTGGATGTGGCATCAGGGCGAGAGCGACTGTCGCGCGCCCGAGCGATATTACGACAATATAAAGCAGATGGTGGCATACGTCAGAAACTATCTGGTACAGAAAACCGGCAATGCCGAATATGCACATCTGCCCTTTATATGCGGTACGGTGCCACGCGCAAGCCGTGATTTCCGCCAAGAGATTGAAGATGCATTGTACCGCCTGCAACGCGAGGATCCATACTTCCATGTAATCTCGCTTGCCGATGCCATGCTGCAGCCCGACAGGTTGCACTTTACTGCTGAACCGGCTGAAAAGTTTGGCAGGCAGGTATATGAGAAGCTTGTGGAGTTAGGATTATAATCTATTCTCTTTCTGATACACGCTTGGAGCTTTGCCAAACTGCGCTTTGAAGCAGCGGTTGAAGTAGGCCGGGTCTGACATACCCACCTTGTATGCAATTTCTGAAATTGACAGATTGGTGGTGAGAAGCAGCTCGGCGGCTTGTTTCATTCGCATTATTCTCATGAATTCCTTGGGCCCGTAGCCGGTGACGCCCTTCACTTTCTTGAAGAATATGGTGCGTCCCATGTTCATTTCATTGGCAAAGTCGTCGGCCGAGAAGTCGTTGTTTTCCATCTGCTGATTTGCAATTTCGTACAAACGGTCGTAGAACTCGCGGTCGTGGGTCACCATAGGCAGCTCGGGGCGCGGAACGGTTGGACTTGAGCTGAACTTGGCCTGCAAAATCTTGCGCAATTCAATGAGCTTGAACACCCGTGTCTTGAGCAGCGCAAGGCTGAACGGCTTGGTAATGTAGGCGTCGGCTCCGGTTTCTATGCCCTTCACATGGCTTTCGTCGTTGCTAAGTGCAGTGAGCTGTATGATGGGGATATGGCTTGTGGCAATATCGTCCTTCAGACGACGCGTAACCTCAAATCCCGACATGTCGGGCATCATCACGTCGCATATTATCAGCGATATGTCGTTGTCGCGGGCAATCTTCAGGCCCGATGTGCCGTCGGCGGCTGTGAACACATCGAAGTATTGGCTGAACTCGCGGGTGAGTACTTCGCGTATGTCGGCATCATCATCGATTATCAGCAGCTTGTGGCCGGTTTCGGGCGGCGTAACGGCAAGTTCTTCGCTGTCAGCTGTCTCGGATGTTTTAGATACTGCTTCGGGCTTGGGTACTCCGGTTTCATCAGGGCGCTCCGACTCGGCAAGGGTGGTGGGTATTTCCACAGTAAATATAGAGCCGCCGCCTACATTGTCTTCGTGGTAAATAGCACCGCCGTGCAGTACTACCAGACTGTGAGTGAGGTGCAATCCCACGCCTATGCTGTTGTGCGAGAAATTGCTTTGCATGAATCGCGAGAAGAGCTGTGGTTTTTTGTCGGCCGCTATGCCTATGCCATTGTCTTTTACCTTGATAACAAGTCGCTTGGTGGTCTCGTTTATAGAAACAGACATCTCTACCCATCCACCCTGCAGGGTGTACTTTATGGCGTTTGAAAGCAAGTTGTGCACGATTTTGTCGAGGCTGTCGCGGTCAACATTCATCGTGTATGACTCTATGGGGCAGTTTATGGTGAAATTGAGCTGCTTCTGGCGAGCTTCCTCGCGGAATGTGTCAAAAATATCGCTCAAGAAGGCTACAACCTCCACGGGGTGGGGATTGAGAGTGAGCTTGTTCTTCTCGGCCTTTCTGAAGGTGAGCAATTCGTTGATAAGCCGCGACATACGGCGCGAATTCTTGTCGAGGGTGGTGAGATGGCTGCTGAGATTGCGACGTGTCTCGCGTGCCTCGGGCATGGAAAGCACCTCGTGTATTTTTTCGAGTGACACCTGCATCAGGGTGAGCGGTGTGCGGAATTCGTGTGATATGTTGGTGAAGAATTCCAACTTATAGTCGGTGAGCTGTTCTTCAACCTTCACGCGGTTGCGCAGGGTTTCGATGCGGCGCATCACCCTGAATATTATGATGGCTGCGAGGATTATAAGCAGCACGCTTATAAGCTTGGCCCACCACGTAGCCCACCATGGCGGGGCTATTGTGATTTTTATTGACGATTCGGCGCCCCAGATGCCGTCTTTGCGGGCCGCGCGTACGTAAAGGGTATATTCGCCGGGTTCGAGATTTTTGTAAATCGCGTAGTTGAGTGTCGACGGTCTGCTCCAGCTCTTATCGTATGGTTTAAGGTAGTAGCTGTAAGAACACGGCGAGGTAGGGGAGTATTCGAGAGCCGAAAAGTCGATCTCTATGTTGTTTTGATCGTATGACAGCTTGATTTGATCGGAGTATCCGGCTTGAGCGCCGTCGGGCGTGGGCGATATGGGACTGCCGTCAACCATTATGCGGGTTATTGACACTTCGGGACGGTCGGTGCGGTTGTCGCCCGGGGCAAACGGATTCATGGCAAACAGACCGTTGAATGAGCCTACTACAGCTGTCGAATCGTTGAGTGTGAGGGCTGTGTTTGTGCTGTAAACATTGCTCTTGGGCTCTGTTGACAATATGAAATTCTCCAACACGTTGCCGTTGGTATCGAGCAGCGACAAACCGTACTCGGTAGCTGCGAGTATGTGGCCGCGTATGGGCGTTATGGCTACTACGGTGTTGTTTACCAGGCCATTGTCGGTCTTAACATATTGGAAGTCGAGTTTGTTGATGTCTGTTGTGTTGCGCGATACGGCCAGCCCGAATCCGGTACCGCCTATCCACATCGCACCATTGTTGTCTCGCACCACGCAGTGTACTATGTCGCCGTTGAAGTTGTTATTCTCGAAATTGTATGATTTGAAGCATTTTGGGTCGGCTATGAGCGAGTCAGGGTTGAAAATAATCAGTCCGTCGTTGCTCGCAACCCAGATATTGCCGTTGAAGTCGGCCGCTATCGATCGTATGCGCCGTCGGGCGTAAGAATCGTTGAAGAATTGTCGGAAGCGGTAAGATCTATCAGTCTGAGCTGTGGCAAGTGCCATGCCGCCGCCCATGCTGCCTATCCACATACGTCCTTTTTTGTCTTCGCAGAGTGCGAATACCATGTCGTTGGGCAGGCTGTCCGGCACCTGCGAGTTGTGCATGTAGTTTACTCCGTCTACGTATATACCACTGCCTCGGGTAGCTATCCACAGGTGGCCGCCGGCGTCTTCGTATGCGTCGTAAACGATTGAAGGATAATGTTCTGAGGATTTAAGTTGAGTGATGTCGTCGGAATATCGCAGCAACTCGCCGCTGCGGGTGCCGAGCAATACGTCGCCACCGGGCAAGCGCTTGGCCAGTCGGAATGAGTTTGACTGATGAGACGTAGGGCTGAACGACGGAAGCTCCATGGGCTGATGCTCTGTGGAGATGTCTATCTGCGACGCGCCGGTGTAGTCGGCTCCGGTCCATATAGTTCCCGAGCGGTCTACGAGCACGCATAGAAGCTCGTTGGACGGTATAAGGCGTTTGGCTCCGGAGTTTTCATGGAAATTATGCAGTTGGCCTGTGGCTACGTCATATTTGAACAGGCCGTTGCCGTTAGTGCTGATCCAGGCGTTGTTGTTCTTGTCGCGCGATATTTCAAAGCGTTCCATATCGAGCATGGCTGCCTGCTGGTTGGTGAGCAGGCTCAGGCTGTTTACATCGCCGGTCTTGTGATTTACATATACAAGTTTACCGGTCTCGTTGTGCAGCCAGTAGTCGCCGTGGTTGTCCTGAATTACTTTGCCACCGGGTATGCGCAGCTCTCCCTCGGCCTGCTTGATCTGATGGGTGGCGATATCAAATTCAAAGACATCGTTGGTGGTGAAGATATACCACTTGTCGCCGAGCAGCATGTGCCCGGGCAGGCGGTTAACGTTATTGATGCCATTGATTTGCGATACTTTGGTGATATTGCCCGTTGAGTCATATTTATATATGTGACCTGAGCTGTTGATGTAATAGGTGCGGTCGTTGCCATATACCGTCATCCACTGGAACGGCCCCGAGTCGGTGATTTTCACCGGTTTGCCGTCGCGTATAATGAAAATGGCGTTATCTGAGCTAATCCATATCTCGCCGTTGTGGTCAATGCCGAGATGGTTCACCCTGTCAGATGGCAGATTACCGGCTTTCTTGCCAAAGCGTGTTTTGACAAACTCACCATCGGCATAAGATACTTTCATGGCGCCGTACTCGCCCCACAACCATACATCGTCGTCTACCTGGCGCACGTATCTGAACAGGTTGCCCACGCCATTGTCGCTGAGGTCAATGAACGCACCGGTGCGCGGGTCGAGGCAGTCTATGTGGTCGTTTGCACCACAAATCCATATAAAACCGTTTGCATCCTCAAACGCACTCCTTACCGACTGGTCGGTGAGTGTTACGGGCTGCGATGGGTCGCGGTGATAGTTTATAAATTTGTAACCGTCGTAGCGGGCTATGCCGTCGAGGGTAGAGAGCCAGATGAAACCCTTGCGGTCCTGCATTATGTTGCGGACGGTATTATTGGGAAGGCCGTCGCGGGTGGTGAGCAGGCGTGCGGTTATATTTTCGGAAGCGTATGCGTGTAAAAAAGTAATGACTGCCCCGGTGAGGAGCAGAAAAAACTTAAGTATAGAATCCTTTGAAAATTTCATGATTGGTTTCACATTTTATTTATGCAAATGTAGTACATTTTTAATAAATAGACCCGTTGGTTGAATTAAAATTCTAAATATTTACAAATGAAAAAGTTGCACAATTTGCAGATTATTAGTAAATTAGT
>CAMTKF010000016.1 GCA_947072905.1 uncultured Bacteroidales bacterium | reverse complement strand
CCATGATTCTTTTTGTCGACAAAGATACAACTCTCTTTCGGAGTTCGTCAATACGCTATCGCGGATGGTTGTACGAATCAAGCTTTTTAAACTCGTCGCTCTTGATGAAATTTGACATATTGCAGCATTTGTCGTCAAGGTCATAGTATTCAACCATCACACAGTCAAGTGGAGTTTCAGCAATTCTGTAGGCTTTCTCAAACACGTCTTTGGGACTCCAGCTCTCATAGCCGTCCTCATATATCACTTTGTAGCCTTCCTCAACCGGCTCCATTGATTTGGGTATCTCGTCTGTCGGGAGATACACTTTGCCGCCTTTGCGAATCGCAGGTGTAGCGGTTACTACCTTTGTACCGATGTACTTCTTCATTTTTGTTTCGGGTTTTATAAAGCCGCCCAAGGCTATTTCTTGCTGTATTTTTCGAGGATTGCTTTGATTTTGGAGATGCACTTGTCGCGGTCGGCGGGGGTGCGGAATTGGTAAATTCTGTGCATGGTTTTGCCATCACCCATCGCTCCGAGAGTGACTGACATCAGTATTCGTTTCTGCTCCTCTTCCCATACAGACCACGCTTTGGTCGCATCGAGAGGGTGTTGCTCATAAAGGGCGCGAGAGGGGAACAATGTACAAACTCCACGTTTGTAATAAGCTCCATTTGAAAAGATGGAGGTATTATATTCTCCAAAGGTTATGTCAATGACATCCCTGTACAAACGAATGTCTACCATATTGTCATATAAGGAGGAATAGAACTTCTCTCCCTCATGCCCTTTCAGTAGCTCGCAGAGATTCAATTGGGATTTTTTTGAATTTTTCCCTGTTTCTCCCGATGTCTCCATGTCCTCGGTTGGTTGGGGCTTCCAAACATATCTCATGTCATTCTGTAACTTCGTAAAAGCAACGAAGATTTCGTCACAGATAGATTTGATGTCGACATACTCGACCACGAACTCGGCAAGAGATAAGATTTTAACACCCATCCCCTTATAACCACTGCAAGAGCTAAAACCTATACTCTTGTTTGATTTTATGCTATACGCAGATTCATGCTTATGCTCATACCAATAGTTTTGCTTAATGAGCGAATCCCCGCAGTACCACTTATACCCATTCGCATGCAACATGGAAAGCAGTTCCTTGGCTTCCTCCTCGGTTGGAGTGTGGACTGCTATACGTTCGGTTATCGGTTTCAGTTTTATATGTTTCATTCCTCCTCTGTATTAAATTCAGGTTGATATTCGATTATGTTGGCTTCGTCCTCGGCCCACATTGCCAGGTCGCGCAGCAGTTCCACATATTCCTCCATGCTGAGTTCCACGGTGCGCTCCTTTATTGTCTGCTTTATATCTGTTATTGCTGCTGTCATATTATTGTCTTTAATTTGCTTCTTCACTGCCGGCAAGGTTTATCAGATAGGTTATGCGTTGTCGAGGTTCTTGCTGCTGTGGCTGCTGCCTGCGTTGCCAGCCTTTGCGCTTGATGGAGCGTAGCTTGGTCGCCAATGACATGAGTTCCTCGATACTCAGCCGGCCGAAGGCTTTCCCGCTTATCCTTGGATGTCGGCAGAAGTCATTTATCTGCGCCCAATCGGTGGTGTCAACTCCGAGTTCCTGCATCAGCTTCAGTACTATGCTGCGCCGGGCTTTCAGTTCATCACGGCTGCCGTTCATGGCTTCGACCGCCATGCAGAGTGCGGTGTATTCCTTTACGCTCATCTCCTTGAGTGAGTCGGTGCGTCCGGCTGTGTACTGTAACACAAACTGACGCCTTGCCTCGTCCGGCTCCCCGTGGATCGTGAGCTTGTGGAAGGCGGAGAAAAACCGCCCGAAGTTTGTTACCTGCTGTGTCATTTATTTCTTCTTTTTATGATATTTATCAAACTTTGCGTATGGTGATTCATAGCTCCGCTTGGGATTTAGTTCTCTCAATAACCTATTCTGAGCCTTGGCAAATTCTTTTATTTTCTCCACCGGCTTGGAACAATTTCCAATCTGAGTGATGAGTCTTTCTACTTCCTTAACACAAACCCCAAAAGCGATTGCAACTTCCCTGATTGCCTCGGCCATCCTTACAGCCTCTTCATCCGTCATCGTTTCTCTTTTCCGGTTCATGTCCTGCAACATTATTTGAGGTCCTTATAATTCCTTCTTCCCACACGGTGTAATAACTTCCGGGGTCCCCGGTGAAGCGTCCTTGGCAGAATGCCTTATAGCCTACAACCCTCACTTTCATCCCGGCTATATATCTCAGCCTTACTGCGGCCTTGCCCATTGGCTGGCCTTTATATTCCTGGGAGATGAAGATAAAGCTTTTACTCGGGAAACGGGCAATCAGGCTTTTGGCTTGCTCGTAGGTCCAGCCGGCTACCTGAAAACTGTCTACAATCACAAAACGAGGACTTTTCGGTTTGGCAAGCCGCTCTATCAGCTCGTTATAAGTATCGTCTGTTACCACCCTGAACCGGCCTTGCACTTCTTTCATCTTGAAGAGATTTATCCGATCCTTGAACGATTGGCTTATTCCTTCTTCATACGAGCCGTACAGTACCAACCCATAGTTTGCGAGTTCCTTGGCAAGCTGCATCACAAAACTACTCTTGCCGGATGCTGACGCACCGCTTATAAACCATATCTCGTTGGTGGGAACGAAGCCAAATGGTCCGCTCCACTTTTCTCCCCATGGCAGCGTCTTGTAGGTCTTGGATATAACCTCTTTCGGACTGTATGCTCGCTTGGCCATCCTTACTTCTGCTTTTGGAGTTCCCTTACCAATAATTTTGCAAGCTCTACAGATGTCTTGGCTATTGCCACAGGTGCGCCCCACACAGGCTCGCCTTCTTCTGTCACTTCATTCACTATCTCGGGGTTGCTGAGAATCGCAGTCATGGCATCTTTGGCTATCTCATATCTGCGCTGCTCCCAATCAATTTCTCCACTTTGGAGTCGGCGACCCATTCTGATCACCGTTTCCATATATTGTTTCTCAAGTATGCTTATCATGATCATTGTCTTTTCAGTTTTTCGATTTCTGTATATACTCGGCGGAGTCCTCCGCCACTCTTCCGGGCTATCTCCCCGGCGTCCGTTCCTTCCGGAGCATTGATTTTAGCCACAATTCGGGCCTGCTCTATCAGGAACTTGGTGCGCTCCTTGCCATCGTCCGGCGTTACCTTGCTGTAGCGGTCGCCATAGCGGCTCAGCATCTCGGTGTAGCCTACCTTCTTGCATTCTATGGAGCGGTTGATTTTCTCCTTTAGGCCATCCGCGCCCATCATGTACCATGCGCAGCAGCGCTCGGTGGCATTCCACAGTGCCTTCAGTTCCAGGAATGCTTCATATTGCAGGTCCCCGGCTTCATCAAGTATGATCAGCGGGCTGTCAAGTGAGCGTAGATAGTACACGAGGTCGTCATATACATCCGAGTAGCGCCCCTTGGCGTTTACACCAAACTCTGCCGCAATCTTGCGCACGAGCTTCAGCTTGGTCTTCACCTGCGAGCAGTCTATATACACGGCGTTAGGGTGCGTCTTTACATAGTGCCGGGCCGTGAAAGTCTTACCTATATTGGGCAGATCGCACATTATTGCGCTGATTCCGCTGCCTTGGCAGGCTTCCAACTGTGCCGTGATAAATTGGAAGGTCGGTGTCTTGGCTGCTTTCCATTCTATCTCATTGCGCAGGGTCACACCAAGTTTTCTCGCTATGCTTATCCAGTTGGCATCGCTCAGCACGCGCTCGGTCTGGCCGTTCTTTACCGAGCTGTATACCGAGGTGGTGATACCAAGGTAGGCTGCATGTTTCGCATCGCTCGGATAGTTGGCGCGGTTCGCCTTTATCGCGGCCAGTATTTTGTTTTTGATTTCTGTTGTAATCATATTCTAACAGTGTTATAAGTTTGTTCTAAAGGTCTGCCAAGGCTCGTGCGGCGTAGTCGTCAGCGAAGCCCATATCTTGCGTTTCTCGCGGCTCTTCTACCGGCATGGGTACTTCTTCGGCTTCTACCGTTTCTGCGGCTCTGTCGCGCTTCATTACACTAAGTCTTGTTACTTTGGTGTTCTCAACATACTTCTTGAACTCATTTATCTTTTTTATTTGACGATGAAATTTGTCTTGATCTTCTTCCGTCTGTTCCGTAACAATTCTGTTGAATGTCTCTATTGGCTCAAGGGTGTCAATATACCTCCCCCCTTGGTAAATATATACATTTTCAGGGCTTCCGGTAGAATCATCAGGCATATAATATGCTGTTACTTTATAATTATTAGTCTCCAGCTTTTCCAATATCTCCGGAGAACTTAGCCACCAATCCCTGTGACACACCCTCACATACGAATTGCGCTTTATACTTGTAGACACTTCTTCTCCAAGAAAACGTGCTAAGTACGATTCGTCATAGGGGCGCAGATTGGGGTTGATATTGGCTATTAAAACCTCCCATCTTGTCATGCCGGGATATTTGTCCTGATTGGGATGCAGGCTGTGATTCCACTCATGGTTGTCCGCTTTATCATCTGCCACAAGCTCTTCAAAAGTGTAGTATTTTTTTGCAATCCATAACTGATTAGTCTCATCGCTTGCTTTATCATAATAAACCTTCCACTTCCCTTTACCATAAAAACGGCCTATTCCGGAATGATTCTTATGATTTATACTCCTTTTCTTTGCGCCATTTAGGGATTCTGCATATTTGTCTTGAGAGTTTTGAGGTGCGCAGTATCTGACCTTTGTAAAAACAGCACCTTCTTTTAGGAAGCCTTCTCTATACCCGGTCATAAGATGGTTCTCTACCTCTACTCCCAATGGAATTCCCCAATGGCGCTTCTTGATGAGCCTGAATAAATCCCTGAAGCATTCATCCACAAGATTTTTGTCTTTTTTTCTTGAATATGATGCGCCAAGAACACATTGACTTACCATGTCATAAGCATAATACGCATGTACTATTTCATTGTTTTTCATTCGTCTTGACAAATCAACGTCATCCATCGTTATCTGAGACAATGAGTAGCTTCCGCTGTGTCGATGTACATGCGGCATATCCTCATGATAAAAATTCATGCGCGGTTTTAGAAGTTTTGCTATCTTAAGCTTGGTTGTTGGCTTGTTTAGAAAGTTTGTTATTGTTGATTCACTGGGAACCCATAAATCTCCATCCTTTTCTCTTGCATACTGATCCGGATCCATTAATTCTCCTGTTTCCGGATCCCATACATCAAGCTCTCCGCAGATGAACATTTCATACATGTCATGTACATTCTTGTTCCATGGTCTGTTTTCTAATACTGCTATTCCTAATAGTACAGATTGCTCTTTATTGGTAAGTAATCGGGCGCATTGATTACCAAATTTTCCGCTAATCAGGCATGCGTAACCGTTGGCCTTGTATTCATTCACCTTCTTGCGGAATCTCAGGGGCGATGCCGGTAGCGTGTGCCCGAAGTGATTGCGCAGGGTTTCTATCGTTGAGGCCATCATGGTCCAGTCATACTTGCCGCCAAAGAGCTTCTGTGCGGTCGAGGCTCTCTCATACAGCTTTATGCAGGTGTTCAGTACCGATGCGTTTATGATATAGGTTCGTATCTTATCATATTCAAGTGTTATCCCACACTTCTTTGGGGATGAAAAGAATGCGACGGCTGCCTGGTCTACCTCATAGTTGCTCTTGATCCAGCCCTCAAGTCGCACACGCGCCCCCCCGGGATAAACCTCATCAACTTTATCTTTGTAGCGTTGTGGTAAGCTATCAACGGCAACCAGCGCATAATTACCACGGCCTTTTCCAGGACGAACTACCGTCATACGTTTCCTCGATACCATAGCATCATAATTTGATGATGTCATGATGCCGCCGGAAATGAGGTCGTTGCGTGATATGCAAAGTATGTTACCGTAATATTCCATAACACTTCCTGTTATCTGAGTGCTGCTGCCTGTTTCTGTATTTCGTAAATCATGGGTACGTTGACATTCTCAAACGATGCCACCTCGCGGCCTTTGAAAAATATGTGGCCCGTGCCGTCCTGTTGATAGAATTCACAGCTGGCTCCGTTCTCAAGATCCATTCTCATAGTACCGTCTGAGAAGTGTATCGCTTCACCGGCCGGAATTGATACCATGTACACGCCTCCCGACTCTTTTGCCGCCTTCCTGATTCTCTTGATTATGTCGGTTGCCGGATATTCAAGATTGAGTGCATTCCACACCGTGCGCATCGTTACGCCGAATGCTTTGGCGATGTTCTCCCTCGCCTCTTTTGATACAGCTATATTCTTTTTCATTTGAAACTTATTTAGTTTTTTATTATCTTTGAACCCTGATTCAATACTGAACCATTATGAACAATAGTGATTTTTATACCTGCAAAACTGTGAATCTTCAGAAGTTCTTGGATTCACCTGATTGTGATTTTGAGGTTGAAGCTGCCAAGGGTCTTGCCAAGGCGTTCTCAATGTGGGCTGAGGTATCTTTTTTTGATAAAGATCTTATGCTTCTGTCCATCAATATCAGCTACGTCTCCGACATGGTATTCTCTCCCGATCTCCTTGATGTCATCAAGTCATTCGCTCTTGTGAACCGTTATGTCATATTGGGCTACAAGGATGAAGTCAGATCTGTTTATGAAGCTGAGGAATAAACGAACGTTCAAGATCAACTTCTGCATTTGGCGCGTACTTGGCCAAAATGATTTTACCTCTGTTTCTTAATTTGATGTAGGTCTCATAGGATATTGTCTCCAACAGAGCCTTGACTGTCATTGTCTTCATAGTCTCACTTTTTTAGTTGTCTGTTCATTTTTTCGATTGTCTCTCTCAGCGAAAAGTAGCCGGCTACCAGTGCGTTGTACTCCTTTGAGCCGGTGCACTCACTGTCATTGTGGGTCATCTCATAGTCGTTGAGCGTTAACCCTATGTCCAGTGTTTTGCGCTCCAGATACTTCTGTAGCTGTTTTACTGCCTTCGCAGTCCTCTGTTCTGATTTTGCTTTCATCTTTGTTATTTTTATATTTGGTGCGAAGGGCGGGCCTCGAACCCGCTCCCATGTGTCTCACGACACCGCTCTACCGTCTTGAGCTACCTCCGCTTTGTCGTCCCGCCTTTAATGGATTATAAACCCTAATAACGCTGTATTATCATTGACATCACTGGCGGACGACCGTTTGAAAACAATTTCTACTATGAAGTCCTTTTCGCCGCCTCTGCGGCAGGTGCCCTCTCGGGTTGGCCTTGTTTTGAAACTCAATAAACAATCTTCATTACCAATCTATTAGCTAAATTATTCAAACATTCTCTTAATCACGTTGTGGAGACGGCAGATGCGACTCTGCAACCCGGTCTCGAATGTTATCAGCCACGAGGCATTACCGTGGCCCTCTCGTCTCCATGCCGGTCTTTCCCGGCTGTCAACTTTCCACACACACATCTCATATCTTTGCGGGAGCGGGGGCGGCGAAGCCCCAACCGTTGGCGAGTACACACGGGCCTGTCTCCTCTTTATTCATCCGTGCGCCCTGTAGGCGGCATTTCCCTACTGTCTCGCTCCCTTGTTCCCCCGGAAGCTTCTACCGGGGGATGTGGACTTAATCTTTTGCCTTACGGCTTTCCCGGCTCTCTCGCCGGAGGATCGCCCTCTCTTGGGTCTAACCCTTTTTCTCTACACGGTACTCGTATCCCCATTCCTCAAGGTCTCCGAGAACCTTTATAAGGTCGGCGTAATCCACCGGGAATATGACCACTTCATTCGGCTCTAAGGTTTCCCAAGCCTTTATATGAGTCTTATGTCGATAGTGTTCTGAGAGTTTCTTTGCGGAATCTACGCTTGCACTCATTGGTGCAGTAGCGAAGACACACACATCAACTTTCGCACTTGGTTCCTGCTCATGCAAGCTGAGTCTCCATGTAAGTTGGCTCAGTTCATCTATGCTCTTTGTCAAGGCTGATGTTGAGGAAGCTTTCATCAACTTCTTCTTTGCCTCATCAATTGCAGCGCATATTTCTTTTACAGTTCTCATAATCTTTAAATTTTGTAAAATCATGCCTTTTTCGTATCTTTGGCACCGGTTCATAACTGAACCCGCTGCAAAGTTACAGAAATTCTGTAATAAAACCAAATTAATTTCAGAAAAAATGGAACTATTTCAGAAATTACTATCCAAGGATGAGATAAATAACCGCTTTATTATGGCGGTTAATGCCGTTATACGCCACAATTTAGTCCCCAATAAGTCTGCATTGGCTGAATCTCTTGGGGTAAAACAAGCAAAATTTTCAGAAATTCTGAACGGACGCATGAAAGCCGGAACTGATATGCTCGCTATAATGTGCGACTTCTATAAAGTTTCTGCGGAATGGCTACTTATGAGTAGAGGCAACAATATTTTCAGAGAAAATCCAAACCTGCCAAAATATTGGGTAGATGATGATGATTTAACAAGCATTTACCCAAGCGAGAGTTCAATGCCACAGAAAACTAGTTCGTTAAGTGGGGATGACCCGTTTTTAGCATTAATAAGGGAGAAAGATGATATTATAAGGTCTCAAGCAGAGGAGATAGGAAGGCTCAAGGAACGTGTAGAACAACTTGAACGCGAAAAAAACGACTATGTACTCTCTTCTCAGACTATCCCAAAGGAGTTGGAAATCTCACCGACAGATTAAGATACGAATGGGAGAGTACCGGGATATGTCCAAACTGAAACCAAATGGATACCAAACCGCCCTCCGTCCATACCCCGGTTCGCCCTTTTTACCCCTGTTACCCCCCTAAATCGACCCTTCTTTGAGCCTAAATGCCTGATTAATGCTATATTAATAATGTGCAAACCGAAAAGGGTATGGTTTTTTCTTCATATCGAAACGCGGTTTTTGGCCTCTAAACTCGAAAAAACGGTATTTTTCCACCCTCAGCTATTTGCACCCGAAAAACCCAAAAGTGTAAGTCTAAACTTTCAGAAATGTAAGTCTAAACTGTATGTTTAACAGTAAGTTTAACCCTAAAAATCGACCCGTTTGGGCATAAAATAGGGGTGCCTCGAGGCTCCCCTTCCTTAAATTCATTATAACGGCCATAAAAGGCCAATATAACCACGTTTCAAGCCCGTCAATCGTCTGCCCCGTCCATCGCTCCACGTGGGGCTGTGAGCAGCGTAGATTGCTTAATTATAGCACGTTTCGTAATTACAGTACCACCTCCGCTCAACCCGGCTCGGCGCAGGTAATCATACCCGCATCCCACCTGTTCAGCCGTCAGATGGTGAAATATTGCCGCAATAGACCCGAAATACAAATCTCTACGCTTCCCAATCAGATGCACATGTACCACTTTTACCTGTCTCATACGTTTATAATTTTCCGCAAAGACACACATATTACCGTTATTTGCAACCTTTTTAAATAATAAAAATTACAAAACCCCACAAAAAAACCGGCACAAACACCGGCATCAATACCCCCCAAACAGCACACCCCGAGCCCCATTTCGCCGGCTCTCACACGTAAACACCATGTAAACCTAAGGTAACCCCAATGTAAACCAAAAACCCCTTAAAACAGCCCCAAATGTAAACCAAATGTAAACCAATGTAAACGTTTCGTTTTTTTGATTAGACCCACAAAAGACCACCTAACTAACTGAAACCAAACCCAATACGCCAACCCCACCCAAATACGCTTCGTTCTGTGCCCCTCACTTTGACAGCGAGAACTCTGCACAACAACGTATTGCCAAACGTGCGGCAATGGCCGCCCAACGCTCGGCTGACTTCAAAAACGGTTCATATCGCCGAGACGGCGGTGTGGTGGATCCGCTCCCTGAGGATGCTCCACAGTTTGTAAAGGATTACCACGACTACTATAAGACCGAACGTGGCTACCACACACGCTCGGGCAACTCAAACGACGGCTGGAACGTGACATCAAACCTGCCGTTCCTTAACTTCAAGTTCTTTGAATACGCCGATGAACTCGAAAATGCCGTGCTCATAGTCCACGGCGACAAGGCACATTCATATTACTTCGGTAAGGACACATTTGCCAAACTCAAAGGCGACAACAAACAAATGCTCACCGTGAATGGAGCCTCGCACTGCGATCTCTACGACCGGCTCGACATCATTCCTATGGATGAAATCGCCGCTTTCTTCACCGAATATCTCAGCAATTAAGAGCTTGTTTAAAAACAAGCTCTAAACAATAATATATCCCTGAAGTGACAGGCCAATCACAAGCCTGTCTTTTCAGGGATATTGTGTTTATAATCAGGTCAGTCGCGGTTGTAATGGGGCATTTCGTCGGGTATTACCATAGAAATCTCCACAAGGCCGGCAATCTCACCGTCCTTGCGCCACGGGGTCTGATAAATCATCTTGCGGCGACCGTTTTTGGTGATTGTATAGCTGTTGCTTTCTCCGGTGCTGAGCATGTGGGCTATAATCCCTCTGCTGCGTTCATTATGGCAAGGCATAAGACTGCGTCCTACCATATCGCCGCTTGAAGCAAACGTAGCGCGGGCACACTCGTTCATATAAAGCACCAATCCTTCTTTGTCACATACTGTCACGGCGCAATTCAATTGCTCCGCCCAATTAAAATCTTCCATACACTCTGTTTTTTTTACAAAATTAATAATCTTTGTCAAAATAGGCTCAAGCAATTGCGGCGATAATGAATATTTATGCGATTTTTTAGTTAACTTTGCAGTTCAATTTCAAAAGTTATGGATTTTAAACTTGTATCTGTCGCGCCCGATACCAAAGCAAGAGCCGGAATTATAACCACTGACCACGGAGTCATCGAAACCCCGATTTTTATGCCGGTGGGAACTGTAGGCTCGGTTAAAGGCGTTCACATACATGAGCTTCGCGAAGACGTCAAAGCTCAAATAATACTTGGCAATACATATCATCTGTATCTGCGCCCGGGCATGGACATAATCACCCGTGCCGGCGGTCTGCATAAGTTCAACGGCTGGGATCGCCCCATACTCACCGACAGCGGCGGTTTTCAGGTTTTCTCGCTCAGCGCCAATCGCAAACTTACCGAAGAGGGAGCACACTTCCGCAGCCATATCGACGGCTCCAAACACCTCTTTACCCCCGAAAAAGTGGTTGATATACAGCGTATGATAGGTTCTGACATAATGATGGCTCTGGACGAATGTCCACCCGGCACATCAGACTATCAATATGCCCGCAAATCGCTCGAACTGACCAAGCGCTGGCTTACACGCGGATGGAAGCACTTCAATTCCACCTCTCCGCTGTATGGCCACAGCCAGGCTTTCTTTCCCATAGTACAGGGATGCAAATATGCCGACCTGCGCCGCGACTCAGCCAAATTCGTCGCAGACCTCGGAGCCGAGGGCAATGCCATAGGTGGTCTGGCCGTAGGCGAACCCACCGAGGTGATGTACGAGATGATTGAGGTGTGTAATGAAATTTTGCCCGAAGACCGCCCGCGCTACCTCATGGGCGTAGGTACTCCGGCCAATATACTCGAAGCCATCGACCGCGGTGTAGACATGATGGACTGTGTGATGCCCACCCGCAACGGCCGCAACGGCATGCTGTTCACACCCGAAGGCACCATGAACATGCGCAATCTAAAGTGGGCCGACGACTTCAGCCCTATCTGGGAAGACAGCCCCTGCATGGTCGACCGTGTTTACTCACGCGCATATTTGCGCCACCTCTTCATCGCTCAGGAATTGCTGGCTATGCAGATAGCTTCAATTCATAATCTTGCCTTCTATCTATGGCTTGTAGGCGAGGCTCGTCGCCGTATTATCGACGGCTCGTTTGCTTCATGGAAAAAAGAAATGGTTGAAAAACTGCAGCGACGCCTGTAAATTTGAATTATGTTCAAGATTCTCGACCGATATATAATTAAAAAATTCTTGGGCACATACATTTTCGCGATTGCCCTGCTGCTGGCAATCGTGATAATGTTTGATGTCAACGAAAAGTTCGACGCTTTTCTCAAAGCCCCCATCAAGGCCACCCTTGTCGACTATTTCGTGAATTTTCTGCCATATTTCGCCAATCAGTTCTCGCCGCTCTTTGTATTCATCGCCGTAATTTTCTTTACGTCGAAGCTTGCAGGCAACAACGAGATAATAGCTATGCTGTCGTCGGGCGTAAGTTTCCGCAGGCTCATGCGTCCATACTTGTTCTCGGCATTTGTTATCGCGGCGGCCACATGGGTACTTGGCGCTTACATCATACCGCCCGCCAATGTCAAGCGCATCGATTATACAAACACCTATGTCAAGAACAAACGAGTGGACTACGGTGCAAACATCATGCTTATGGTAGCCCCGAACCAGATTGCTTACATGAGCCGATATGACAACATCTCAAAACTGGGCTCGCGATTCTACCTCGATCAGTTTGATGACGACAAAAACCTGATTTCCAGGCTCACGGCCCAAAGCATCAAGTGGGACACCCTGTACTCGTGGCAAGTGCAGAACTATATAGTACGCGACTTCAAAGACGGCAGGGAACTCATACGCAAAGGATATCAGCTCGACACCATCATACCCTTTGAGCCACGCGACTTCCTCATAGGCAAGTATGACCACGAGAAGATGACAACTCCCGAGCTAAAAGAGTATATCATAGGTCAGCGCAACAGGGGCGTGGCAAACATACAAAGCTTTGAAGTGGAATATCACCGACGCTATGCCATGTGTGCCGCGGCATTTATCCTCACGGTCATAGGCATGTCGCTATCATCGCGCAAAGCAAAGGGCGGTATAGGTCTCAACATAGGTATAGGACTGGCCCTGTCGTTCAGCTATATCCTGTTCATGGCCATCACTCAGAGTTTTGCCTATTCTGACCTCACCTCGCCACTGATTGCCATGTGGATTCCAAACATCATTTACGGCGTTATTGCCATAATATTATACAGAAAAGCTGAAATGTAAGTCCTTTTTTAGCTATTTATGCAAAAATTAAGCCAAATGAATTTGCAGGAAATGAAATAATGACTAAATTTGCATTGTAAAACAACAAAACGAACTTACTTAACTTAATTTTACCAACTATGGCATACGTAATCACCGATTCATGCGTGGCTTGCGGCACCTGTCTGCCCGAATGCCCCGTTGAGGCTATCTCTGAAGGCCCCATCTACGTAATCGACCCCGACACTTGCATCGAATGCGGCTCCTGCGCAGCAGTTTGCCCCAACGACGCTATCCTTCCTCCCCAATAATTGGTCGGAACGATTATAAATATGCCCTCGATAATCTGATTATCGAGGGCATATTTATTGTATCTTATTTATTGTATCTTATTTATGTGTCAGACATCCTCGTCGGTTGTTATCTCACGATACAGCTCTCGGTTCTCGCGGCTGGTTATATACCGGTCGTAATACGACAGCAGTAGTGTGGTAAGCGGCAGCGCTATTATCAGCCCTATAAAACCGAGCAATGTGCCCCATACCGACAGCGACAGCAATATGATGGCGGGATTCAGTCCCATGGCCTTTCCCATTATTTTGGGCGTAAGGAACAAATCCTGTATGCACTGCACCACTACATAAACGGCCATGCAGCTCCACCATATCTCCCAGAATCCATCACCGGAATTTGCAGTATACACTATGCAGAGCAAGGTAGTGGGCACAAGTGATATGAGTTGCAGATATGGCACCAGATTGAGCAGCCCTATGAACATACCGAGTATCACAGCCAAGGGCAATCCTACAATTATGAATCCTATGCTGAAGCATATTCCTACAATCAGCGCCACAAGCGCCTGCCCGCGAAAATAATGATTCATCCCGGTCTTCACATCCCTGAGGATATGGAATGTAGGTTTACGATATTTGGGTGGTACCATACGGCGTATACCCTTTATCAGCTTTTCATAGTCGAGCATTATAAACACTATGTAGAGCATGGTGATAAAGCAGTTTAACACCCACATAACCACTCCAAATCCACCGGATACAACTCCGCCTATGGCATCGAGGATTGATTCGAAATCCTGACGCGACAGTTCCTTGGACAAAGCTATGAAATCTATGTTGTTGCGCAGATATTCGTGTACCGATGCAGGTATCAGCGGTATCGTTGATGAACTTATGGCATATTTATCGAGCAACACCGACACCTGTGTCAATTCTGACGCTACTGACGGTACCAGAAACATAACCATCACGCACACGAGCAGCAGACATTCAAACAGAGTCATGAACACCGCAAGCGCCCTACCCTTTATACGCAATAACCTCCGGTTATACTGCACAAAAGGCTCAAGTATGTATGCCACGAGCCATGCGACCACAAAGGGCAACAGCACGTCATGCAATACGTCTATCAGCCATATAACACCTGCAAATAACGCAAGGCTTATCAACATTCTCACCACCCGGTCAAATGTATACGGCTTGTTTCTAAAACTGTTTTGATTATTTTGTGATAATGGTGCTGTTTCCTTCATAATCGGGTATGTGACGTTCAGGCGTGACTTTATCAGAACGGAGCTTCATCGCCATGACCGGTATCAAGCCCGGCTGTACCGCCGCTGAACGGATTGCTTTCTGCGATACCGGGCATCATTCCCTGCCCGCCGGCCGGTGCCGACGCTGACCCGCCGAAAGGATCGGCATTGAGTCGCGAACCTACCTCCTTGAACGAAGCGCCTACATCGTCCCAGTTCTCAAATCTTGCATACGATGCACGGAATCTAAGCTTGACATCGTCAACCGAACCACTACGGTGCTTGGCCACGATAAACTCGGCAAGACCACGTATATCGTTGCCCTGCGCATCCTCACCGCTGCGTGTATAGTACTCCGGACGGTGAATGAAACATACCATATCGGCATCCTGCTCGATGGCTCCCGATTCACGAAGGTCGCTGAGCTGCGGTCGCTTGCTCTCTGTGCGCGATTCTACCGAACGGTTGAGCTGCGAGAGCGCCACGATAGGGATATTAAGTTCCTTGGCCAGCTGCTTCAGCGATCGCGATATCATAGATACTTCTTGTTCTCGCGAGCCAAATTTCATACCCGAGGCATTCATCAGCTGCAGGTAGTCGATAATGATAAATTTCACCTGCTTTTCCCTCACAAGCCTGCGAGCCTTTGTTCTCAGCTCAAATACCGAGAGCGAGGGCGTGTCGTCCACGTACAGCGGTGCGCCATACAGCGCGTTGAGCCTGGCCATGGTCTGCTGCCACTCCATCTGGGTGAGCTGACCGCTCTTGATCTTGGCACCATCTATCTCGCACACGTTTGAGATAAGACGGTTTACAAGCTGCAAGTTACTCATTTCGAGCGAGAATATGGCTACGGGAATATTGAAATTAACCGCCATATTCTTGGCCATTGACAGTACGAATGCAGTTTTACCCATCGCAGGACGGGCTGCTATGATTATAAGGTCGGAATTCTGCCAACCGGATGTAAGCCTGTCGAGCTCGCGATAACCCGATTCAAGACCGCTCAGACCCGAAGCTCTCTGCGACGAAGCCTGCATCTGTGCCACGGCCTGCATAATCACAGGGTCGATCTGGGTTACATCTTTCTTGACATTTCGCTGCGAGAGCTCAAAGAGTTCGCCCTCGGTGGTCTGCATTACCTCCTCAATGTCATTACTCTCGTCAAATGCCGACTTCTGTACCTTGTCGCCAAACTGAATCAGCTCGCGGGCAAGATACTTCTGCATCACGATTTTTGCGTGATACTCGATATGTGCGGCCGAGCCTATGTTGGTGGTAAGTCCTATGATGAAGGCACGGCCACCGGCCTTTTCGAGGGTCTCGTTCTTCTCGAGCTGATTGATTACTGTAATGAAGTCGATAGGCTGCTGAGCGGCACCGAGGGTCTGTATGGCCTCATATATCAGCTTATGGGCCGGATTATAGAACACCTCGGGGCGCAAAGTGTCGCATACACTGGTATAGGCATCTTTGGCTATGAGCAGTGCACCCAGAACCGCAGCCTCGGTGGCTTCGTCGCTTGGAGGCTTGATGCCGGTGAGTTCAATTGCCGATGGTGTGGGCCGCTGTGGGCGGCGAGCATTATTATACTGTTGATTATCAGCCATATTTACAGCTTTATCTTAGTCGGAAATAGTATCCCATGGTTACTTCGATGGCAGAGTTCCTCGATGCGCTGAATGTATCGGCCTTGGTTGACGGAAACACGTTGCCGAGACCATAATAATATCTGCCCTCCAAGGTAATGGAATGCTTGGGTTTCACATAAAACTCAAAACCTATGCCGGCGGTGATTCCGTAGTCAAACTTGTTCTTGACTTCCATGTTGAGCTGCTCGGTCATACGGCGACGTTCGGGCCAGTCGTGAACGCTGCTCAGATCTGTATAATCAAAGTTTGCCGAGATGGAATTTGATATCATATAGCCAACCTCCGGTCCAAGGTTTATAAAACACTTGAAGCGGCGTGAGCCAAAGATTATCTGTGTCATAATCGGCATATTGATATATGTCAATGTGCGCGAATACTGCAATGGTGACTCCTCGAAGTCTTCTTTCCATCCGCGTTGGGTCCAACCCAACTCGGCCACAAGGCCAAAGAGTTTTTCCTCAGCAAAGCGAAAAGTCACAGCACCTGTGGTTCCCATAAGGTAGCTCTGAGGCACGCTGGGCGAAAGCTCCAGACGCCCCATCGACACACCGGCTTTGCCTCCTATCGACACTCTGGGCTTGTAGTGGGTCTGTCCCCATGCGTTCATACCGAGCACAAGGCAGAGCGCCAACATTATTCCCTTGAATATAATCGGTTTACGAATCTTCATTGATCAGCCGATTAAAGTACCTGTACCGACACCTGTTCGCCGGGCAGGAATTTAATTATATAAAGAGCCTGATTCACAGGTCCTGTGGTGCGTATGTCATCGTTGGCAACCTCTTCGTCGGCTGTAACGAACATAAATGTAGACTGCAATCCCTTGAATGCCGCGCTCTCCTCGGGTGTAAACACACCTTTGTTGGCCTTGAGATTGGTCAGCAGATAGCGGGCCGAGTCATATCCGAGCAAAGCCTGCGAAGGCACCTGCTCTATGGGCTTCACACCGTATGCTTCCGTAAAATCAGAGATAAACTTACGGGTTTCGGGCGAGTACTCGTCTTCATAGAAACGAGAGTAGATTGTTGCGCCCAACTGATGCAGTCGTTCGGCTGATTCGCCTCTGAAAGTTGTCCAGTCGGGATAACCGAAAAGACCTATCGACGAAGGATCGGCAAACTCATCCCGCAATGTCACAAGTGCACGAGCGAATTTATTGAACTCGGCATGCGAACCCGACGAGGGTATGAATATATATTTGCCGGTGCGGTCGAGCGAAAGCAGGTCTTCGCTGCTCAGCATAGAATCGAATACAAGGTCAATCGGCTGTACCTCGGCTTCGGCAAAGCGTTCGCGCAGATAGTTGGTAAACGGCAGTTTCTCGGTCTTGCCGCTCTTTGCTATGAGGAACACCGGGGTGTAGTCTTCATACATGTCGATCAGAGCCTGAGCCGCCTTTTCATACATCAGCATTGCCGGTATGTATGTCTTGATTGAGCGCGGGTTCTCGAGATATGTTGTATCTTGTGCCGAGAACAGATTCAGCACGTAGGCTTCACTTTGAGCTGTGACATCGAGTACCTGCTTCATCGAACCGGCTTCCTCGGGCGATATTACCACATCTACGTCCTTCAGTTCATCGCCTTTCAGAATGTCCAAGGTTCTTTCAAGTGAGTTTTGCGTATCGTAGATATGCAGGTCTACCGGACCGGCCTGATCGCTCATTGATTTCATACCGAGCATGAAACCGCGTATAAAGTCTTTCGACGCACGGGTATGCTTGTCGGGGTTGTTTTCATTCAACATCAAGGGCATCAGCACGGCTATGTTAGCCTTTTCTGCTTGCACTGTATCCTCCACGACCTCAATGATCTCGGTATTTTCATTTTCAGCCACCGATTCGGTCGCTGCGGCTACCACTTCTTCCCGGGGTTCTTCTTGAACCACAGTTTCGGGTACTTGTTCCTTGACCTGTTCAGCCGACTTTACAGGGGCCTGAGAGCTTACATTTTCGGCCACAGCGGGTATGCTGCCGGCACCCTTCACAGGAAGCAACAGAATATCTCCGCCCTTCACACCTTTATTGGCTCCGGGATTCAACGCCACTATATCTTCGGGCGTGATGTCAAAGCGGTATGCGATGCCAAATAGAGTCTCGCCCTTCTGCACCTTGTAGCGAAGGTTTTGCTCACCGGCCGACATGCCGCCTTTGCTTTTATCGCTTTCGGCAAATTCGCTTACAGGCAGGTATATCTTCATTCCTACCCTCACGCCGTCAGACGCACCGGGATTGTTGCGCAGGATATCCTCGCGGGTAACACCCAGGTCTTCAGCTATCGAGAGCAGCGATTCATTGCGTTTTACCTGATAATAATAGTAATCCTTGCCGTTGATACGCTTTATAGGGAGATCCAAGGCTATTGTCGACGGTACCGCCGCCATTATTGAGAGACCAATAAGTATATGTCTGAGAGATAGATTCATCTGAAATCTTTGTTTTTTTTGCAAAATTACTAAAATTTTCAATATTTCGTGCATTTGCATGTATCAAAATAAGCCATCCCCTATAACAAAGCGACTGTCGTGCAGCCGATGTAGATACGGAGGTGTATCTTTCAAACATCGGCTGCACGACAGTAACTATGTCAAATGTCAGTTTTCTTCTACGTCGGGAGCTGCAGTCTTGGGCAGTGTGAAATGCAACCACACGAAGCCTAAGATTCCCGAAATCAAAGAGCCGAGCACAATGCCGAGCTTGGCATGGTCGAGCAAATCGCGCAGATGTTCGCCGGCTCCGCCAAACGACAGTGTAGCTATGAAAAGCGAAACGGTGAAACCGATACCTCCGAGCATCGCTACTGATGCCATCATGTGCCAGTTGGAATGTGCAGGCATAGGCGCGAGTTTCAGTTTTACAGTAATCCACGAGAATGTGAATATACCTACAAACTTACCGATTATCAAGCCGCACATGATTGCCAGCGATATTCCTTCAAATGCCGACATAGGATTGGTATCGAGCAAGAAGATACCGGCGTTGGCAAATGCAAACAGAGGGATGATGAAATAGTTGACGAACGGGTGCAATGTATCTTCAAGCTCCTGCAAGGGTGAAATCACCTTATCCGAAGCCGACTCCACCTGCTTGAGCCAGTTCATCTGGTCATTCGACAGTATGGTGCGCTTGTTCATGCCGGTTTCGTCGCTTTCGTTCTGGAAGTGACTCATGGCTTTCTTGATTTTATTTATATACTTGCGCGGATCATACTGCGGCTGAGCCGGTACGGTGAAGGCTACAAGCACACCGGCGATGGTGGGATGTATGCCTGAATTAAGGAACAGGAACCATACCACAGCTCCTATCAGGAAGTAGAATGAGGTTCTTTGCACTTTCATTACCGTTCCGCCTATCACGAGCACCAGCAGCAATACTGCGGCAATGAGCAGATACGACAGCTCGATGTGTGTGGAATAGAACGCGGCGATAACTATGATACCGCCTATATCGTCTACCACAGCAAGAGTGGTAAGGAATATTTTGAGCGAGACGGGCACACGTTTACCGAGCATGGCCAGCACACCCAGCGAGAAGGCTATATCGGTAGCCATCGGTATGGCTGCACCGCCCACGTAGTCGGTGCCTCGGGCAAACAGGTAGAATATAAGAACAGGCATCACCATACCGCCTACCGCGCCTACTATAGGCAGTAGTGCCTGACGGAACGAGGCCAATTCCCCCACAAGTATTTCGCGCTTGATCTCAAGTCCGATCGAGAAGAAGAATATGGCCATCAGGGCATCGTTGATGAATGCAAGCAGATTCATTGGCTCACCCGAGTGGCTGAATACGTTGAAATCGCCTATCTGCAGACGCACAGGCAGGTTCCAGAACTCAAAATAATATGAGTTTATCGACGAAATATTGGCTATGACCATAGCCAGCACCGTAGCGGCAATCAGTATATTACCACCGCTGGCGTGCCGGCGCAATGCCTGACGGGCTGCATAAAAGATGTTGGGAAATCCGGCTCCCGAATCTCCCCCGCCCGGGGTTAGTTCCGGGCGGTAGGAATCTTCTTTCCTCATAAATAAATCTTTTTGAACGTTGTACTATTGGAACAAATAAATACAAAAAATAGTTTGGGAGACTTACTCCCAAACTATAATAAAGTCTTAATCAAGCTTAAGGACTGCAAGGAATGCCTTCTGCGGCACTTCTACCGAACCTATCTGCTTCATACGTTTTTTACCTTTTTTCTGCTTCTCGAGCAGCTTGCGCTTACGCGATATATCACCGCCGTAACACTTGGCCGTAACGTCCTTACGTACAGCCTTGATGGTTTCGCGGGCTATGATTTTGGCTCCGATCGCTGCTTGAATGGCTATGTCAAATTGCTGGCGCGGTATGAGTTCCTTCAATTTCTCGCACATGCGGCGGCCGAATGTCACGGCATTGTCAACATGAGTGAGGGTTGACAAGGCATCCACACTCTCGCCGTTGAGCAGGATATCGAGCTTCACGAGCTTCGACTCGCGGAATCCGTGGATATGATAGTCAAACGAGGCATATCCTTTTGATATACTCTTCAGTTTGTCATAAAAGTCTATCACAATTTCGCCAAGAGGCATATCGAAAGTAAGCTCCATGCGATGGCCGCCCGAGATGTATTCCTGCCTTACAAGTTCACCTCGCTTGCCCAGGCACAGAGTCATGATGGGACCGATAAATTCGGGCGTGGTGATGACGCTGGCGCGGATATACGGTTCTTCAATATGGTCGATGAGTGTGATGTCAGGCAATCCCGACGGATTATGTACCTCGGTCACATTACCTTTCTTGTCGAATACACGGTAAGAAACGTTAGGCACGGTGGTGATCACATCCATATCGAATTCTCGGCCGAGTCGCTCCTGAATGATTTCCATGTGGAGCAGTCCGAGGAATCCGCATCTGAAACCGAAGCCCAGGGCCGCCGACGATTCAGGCGAGAATGTTAGCGATGCATCGTTGAGCTGAAGCTTTTCGAGCGATGTGCGCAGATTTTCAAAATCCTCGGTTTCAATTGGGTAAACACCGGCAAACACCATAGGCTTTACCTCCTGGAAGCCCTTGATAGCCTCGTCGCACGGACGGTCGACATGAGTGATGGTATCGCCCACCTTAACTTCGCGTGAATTCTTGATACCCGAAATGATATAGCCTACATTTCCGGCCGACAGCTCCTTGCGCGGCGAGAGGTCGAGTTTCAACACTCCTATTTCATCGGCATGATACTCCTTGCCGGTGGCTACGAATTTTACGAAATCATCGGTACGGATAGTGCCGTTCTCAATCTTGAAATATGCAATGATTCCGCGGAAAGGATTGAACACCGAGTCGAAAATCAAAGCCTGCAACGGAGCCGACGGGTCGCCCTTGGGAGAGGGTATGCGTTCTACTATCGCGCGCAGTATTTCAGGAATACCCAATCCTGTCTTTCCGCTGGCTTGGATAATATCTTCGTGGTCACAACCCAGAAGTTCTACAATTTGGTCGGCGACCTCCTCCGGATTGGCCGACTCAAGGTCGCACTTATTGAGCACCGGTATGATTTCCAGGTCGTTTTCAATTGCCATGTAGAGGTTTGAAATAGTCTGGGCCTGAATACCTTGGGTAGCGTCAACGATAAGCAAAGCACCCTCACATGCGGCAATCGAGCGCGATACCTCGTACGAGAAGTCCACGTGTCCCGGAGTGTCTATAAGATTGAGAGTGTACTTTTCGCCATCAAGCATGTATTCCATCTGTATGGCGTGGCTCTTGATAGTGATGCCTCGTTCGCGCTCAAGATCCATATCATCAAGCACCTGTGCCTCCATATCCTTTCCTGTCACCGTATTGGTGAATTCAAGGAGACGGTCGGCCAATGTCGACTTACCATGGTCAATATGAGCTATGATACAAAAGTTGCGAATATTCTTCATCAATTTTTCAAATAATGTGCAAAGTTACGCATTTTTGGCGAAAAGGACAAATCACATTACGCCGTCGGGATTAAGCAGGAACGATGCTTCTTCCTTGAGCATGGATGCGAGTGTCGAAATGGCATCGGGCCTTGCCAGTTCTGCCTCGGCCGCCTCAAGCGCATCATTCAACACTGTTGTGCCTTTCAGTTTATCAGGGCTGAGCAACGAAAGCATAGACATATACAGCCTCATGCCGGTATACCGGGCCATGCGCGACACCTCGCAGGCTACCAGCTCCTTGGCCAATTCAGGTGCGAATGGTGCGTCGCGCAGCAGTTTGAAGCACAATATATCGGCATCCTCATGCCACATCACCGAATAGCAGAGCTTGCAGGCCTTGTCGAGTGTAAGTTTTTCCTTGGGATAAAGCATTGGTGCCAGCAGGGCACTCTCGCGCAGTGCGGTATCGGCCCACAGCGCCTCGGCCAATTCCTCCGACGGACCGTATTTGGCCGCTATCTCATTGAGTTGAGGCAAATTTACACCGAACACTATGCGGTGAGGGCAGCCGGCCTTGCGCAGTGAATCGGCCACTACGCCGTTGCGCATCGCAAACAGCGACCGCTTCACCTGCTGCATTATATTAAAGTCGTTTGCACCGTTTTCCATTACTTATCAAAACGTTTTGCAAGGAAGTCAATAGGCTGCGCAGCCGTCATATCGCATGCCACAGGTACTACCGAAATATATTCCTGCGAGAGCCAGTATTCATCAGTATCCGTGGCATTTGGTTCTGAGTTTACAAATCGGCCGGTAAGCCAGTAAAACGGATTTCCCGAAGGGTCAGAATATTTTTCATATTCGTCAGTCCAATAGCCTTTTGCGGCACGGCACACACGTATGCCCTTAGGCTCTACTCTTGCAGGGATATTCACATTCAGGCATACACCCTCGGGCAGGCCGTCTTTGACAAGCTTTTTAACCATCTCGCTGATAAAGGGCATTCCCATCGTGAAATCGGCCTGCCATGAATGATGGAGAAGCGAAAAACCGCACGAAGCTATTCCCTCGGTACAACCTTCGAGCACAGCGCCCATCGTGCCGCTGTATACCACATTACAGCCCGAGTTGGAGCCGTGATTGATGCCGGCAAGCACCAGATCGGGTTTTCGTGGAACAATTGCGTGCATGGCTATCTTGACGCAGTCGACCGGAGTACCGGTCACTGCAAACATACGCGCATTGCCGTAGTCGGGCAAGGACTTGATGCGCAGCGGCGCCCCTACGGTTATGGCCGACGATTGTCCCGAATGCGGCTCTGCCGGAGCAACTGCTATTATATCAACATCTTGAGGCATGCAATCAATCAACCTCAACAGACCCGGAGCTTGCACCGAATCATCATTTGTTATCAGTATCAACGGACGTGTTTCTATCATAATTCTTTGTGTTTATCTTGCCACAAAGTTAGTAAGAATTTTGGAGTTATCTACATTTTTCTTATTTTCTTATTAATTCGTGGAACAAAAGTTTCAATATCTCGCTAATTTTTCGTTACTTTGCAGATAAATCTCTTCATTACTACTCATTAAACGATGGGAAAAATCATAGCGATAGCAAACCAAAAAGGCGGAGTAGGAAAAACCACTACTACGATAAATCTTGCCGCATCCCTGGCTAAAGAAGGTAAAAAAGTACTGATAATCGACGCCGACCCACAGGCTAACGCCACCTCGGGCTACGGTATCGACCCACGCTCCATGTCTTCTTCAATCTACGAATGCCTTGTCGACGGATATCCTCTCGACGGCTCTCAGGTAAACACATGTATCGAAGGCCTGCAGCTTATCGGTTCGCGCATTGACCTTGCCGGTGCGGAGCTGGAGCTGGTAAACAAGCCCCAGCGCGAACGCGTGCTGGCCAATCTTCTCGAGCCTATAAAAGGTAAATACGATTATATCCTGATTGATTGCTCCCCATCGCTCGGACTAATCACCGTAAACGCCCTCACCGCAGCCAACTCGGTGATTATTCCCGTGCAGGCCGAGTATTTCGCGCTCGAAGGCATCACAAAGCTGCTCAATACAATCCGCATTATCAAAGGCCGTCTTAACACATCGCTCGAAATAGAGGGCTTCCTGCTCACCATGTACGATGCCCGACTGCGACTGGCCAATCAGATATACGAAGAATTGAAGGGTCACTTCGGCGACATGGTTTTCGATACCGTGATTCCGCGCAACATACGCCTGAGCGAGGCTCCCAGCCACGGCCTGCCTGTGATTCTTTACGATTCTGAGTCACGCGGAGCCACATCGCACGTATTGCTGGCCAAAGAGATAATCTCAAAGCACAAGAAAGCCAAGAATTGACGCAACTCTCTCCATCACCGTTCTAAAATTAAAATCATGTCTGTAAAACGCAATGCCTTAGGACGCGGCTTAGACTCGCTTATATCAATGGACGATGTACCGGCATCCGGATCTTCGGCTATCAACGACATACCTCTCGACCGTATTGCGGTCAATCCCGACCAGCCCCGACGGTCATTCGACGAGGAAGCCCTCGAAGAACTTGCCGGCTCAATACGCGAGCTGGGCATCATTCAGCCTCTTTCGCTGCGTAAAACCGGTGCTGACTCATATCAGATCATAGCCGGCGAGCGCCGATACCGCGCCGCCCGCCTTGCCGGTCTGCAGTCGGTGCCCGCTTACATACGCACCGCCAGCGACTCAGAGCTTACCGAAATGGCTCTGATTGAGAACATACAGCGCGAAGACCTCAATGCAATCGAAATCGCACTTACATTCCGCAAGCTCATAGACCAATACAACCTCACACAGGAGCGCCTGAGCGAACGCATAGGCAAAAAACGCGCCACCGTGGCCAACTTCCTGCGCCTGCTCAAGCTGCCGGCTGAAGTTCAGCTCGGCCTGCGCGACAAGCGCCTTGACATGGGGCATGCGCGTGCGTTGCTCACAATTCCCGACCCTGCCCTGCAACTGAAACTTTACAACGAGATACTGAAAAACGACCTCTCTGTGCGCAAAGTCGAGGAACTTGCCAAGGCTTATCAGAAAGGCGAGATACCCAAGGTGCCCGAAGCTCCCAAAAACACAAGTCGCTACACATCAGGCGACTTTGACATCTTGAAGAAGCATCTTTCTTCGACATTCAACACCTCGGTAGGTTTCAAATGCGACAATACCGGCAAGGGCATGATTACGTTTTCTTTCAAAGGCGATGAAGAACTCGAACGTCTCATCGCTCTCTTTGACACCTTAAAGTCACAACAGTGAGTAAAAGCAGATCAATCATACAAATCATTCTCTCGCTTGTCTTGCTCTTGTGTTCGGCCACCGCGGCCTTCGCACAGAACGAGCGCAAACCCGTCAAGCGCAACCATCGCTCGCCGTCGACCACCGTTTTGCAGGGAGACTCAATCGAAAACGCGCGCAACGACTCAATACTCGCTGCCGAATCCGATTCGATTCTCGCCCCGGTGAAAGCGCCGAGCGAATACGACGTATGGGAAGAGAGAGAGATTGTATTCAGCCCCGATCCCAACAGGGCCGTATGGATGTCGGCCCTATTCCCGGGGCTGGGTCAGGTGTACAACCGCCGATACTGGAAACTGCCCATCGTGGTGGGTGCATACATGGGGCTGGGATATGCCACCTCATGGAACAACAACATGCTGTCGGAGTACACCAAAGCCTACCGCGACATAATGGACAATGATCCGTCGACTAATTCCTACATGAACTTTTTCCCTCCCACCACCAACGAAGCTGACCTCGACAAGACCTGGCTCACCAACTTGCTGCAGAGCAGGAAAAACTATTTCCGGCGCAACCGCGACCTATGTATAATAGGTATGGTGGGTGTGTATCTGATAGCTATGGTAGACGCATACGTCGACGCCTCTCTCACCCACTTCGACATAACGCCCGATCTTTCGATGGACCTCACCCCGCAGCTCATCATCGACTCGCGTGGTCAGAAACCCGGCATCGGCCTGGCGTGGGCCTTGAATTTTTAAATCTGATAAAACCACTCCCCATCACTCCGTAAAATGAAACTGAAATCAATCCTCACATCTTTCTGCCTGCTAATGGCGAGCACGGGTTCCACGAGCCTGTTTGCCGCGCCATTATCTATACTGCAGGTGCGCGACAGTCTTCATAATTCGCCTATAATATACCCCGAAAGCTTTGAGACTGACGTACACAAGATGCAGCAAAACTGGTATCTGAAAAACTATGCCGACATCGACCGTTCTGCCGACGAAAGGTCGGCGGTAGAATTGCCGTCTGACGAAGTTCTCATTGAACGCCTGCAATCCATGCCTACGGTCATAGAACTGCCCTTCAACTCGGTCGTGCGCAACTACATCTCAATGTATGTCAACCGCAAGAAGCAACTCGTTGAGAATATGCTCGGCATGAGCCTGTATTACATGCCTATATTCGAGCAGGCTCTCGACCGTAACGGCATGCCGCTTGAACTGAAATACCTTCCTGTAATTGAATCGGCCCTGAATCCCGATGCCGTCTCACGTGCCGGAGCTACCGGTCTGTGGCAGTTCATGCTGCCTACCGCCACAGGCGAAGGTCTTGAAATAAGCTCGCTCGTAGACCAGCGGCGCGACCCTTACGCATCTTCTGAAGCCGCTGCCAAATACCTCAAGAAATTATACGACATTTTCGGCGACTGGTCGCTGGCCATAGCTGCCTACAACTGCGGTCCGGGCAATGTAAACAAAGCCATACGCCGTGCAGGTGGCGGCACAAAAGACTTCTGGCAGATTTATCCCTATCTCCCCGGCGAGACACGCGGATATGTTCCGGCATTCATCGCCGCCAACTATGCAATGAACTTCTATGACAAGCACAATATCTCGCCGGCTCTCGCACGCAAACCTATTGTGACAGATACCATCCACGTGAAGCGCCGTGTACACTTTGAGCAGATACGCGATGTGCTCGGTATTCCCATGGAAGAATTGCAGACATTCAACCCCCAGTACCGCACAGGCTTGATTCCCGGCGACATCCGTCCGTACACTCTTGTACTGCCCTCACTGCAGGTTTACGCATACATTGCCAACGAAGACTCAATCGTTAACCATAATGCCTCCAAATACGCCCGCCGCGACATTGTTGAACCGGCTCCTACAGGCTCGGGTGTAGACAGCAAGGGTGAATACGTTGAGGAACTGGTGGTGAAATACCATAAGGTGAAGAAAGGCCAGACCCTCAATTCCATCGCCAAGATGTATGGCGTTACTGCCGCCTCGATACGAAAGACCAACAAAATCGGTAAGAAAGTACGCACAGGCAAGACTCTCCGCATCAATACTTACAAGCGCAAATACATAGAGCCTAAGCCTGAAGTGAAAGAAACACCCGCTGTTGAAACCGTTCAGCCCGCTACCGAAGCCCGGGCAACCGATACAGTCACCATGACTGTACAGCCCTCGTATGTGGAACATACAGCTGCAAGCGATACCGTGGCTGAGACCACAGCTGAATCAAAGGTTGAATCGGTGCAGAACAACCACGTGGTGCAAGCCATGTCGGGCAGCAACTCGCGCAAGCAACAGGTAGCCGCAGCTGCATCCCAAAAAGAGAAAACTCAGGCTAAAGCCAAAAAGCAGACTTCACAGCCCAAGGCCACCAAGCATAAAGTGAAACGAGGCGAGAACCTCGGCCGCATCGCTAACAAGTACGGAACCACAGTCAAGGCTATCCGCGCTGCCAACGGCATGAAGAACGACAATATTCGCGAAGGCCAGACCCTCAACATCCCTGCTCCAGCCAAAACCGGTAAACGCCGCAAATAAAATCAATGAATATGAAAGACAACAAATTCAATCCTACGGAAGCTCCCGACATCCCGGCAGCTGACCTCGATCCCGTAGACCTTCCCGAAAACGCATTCAGGCAACTCGCGGCCGATGAGGAATACGTGCCGGTGATGCACCCCTCGCGCGACTATCCCGAAGCCACCCCCTACTCCATCACCATGGGTCTGATTTTAGCTGTCGTCTTCAGTGCGGCAGCCGCATATCTCGGCCTTAAGGTTGGACAGGTATTTGAAGCCGCCATACCTATTGCCATCATCGCCGTAGGTCTGTCGGGTGCGCTCAAAAAGAAGAACGCTCTTGGACAGAATGTGATAATACAGTCTATCGGAGCATGTTCAGGTGTTATTGTGGCCGGTGCCATCTTCACCCTGCCCGCTCTCTACATCCTTCAGGCATCTCATCCTGAAATCACAGTTAACTTCTTCCAGATTTTCCTTTCATCGCTCTTCGGCGGTGTGTTGGGCATACTGTTCTTCATTCCTTTCCGCAAGTATTTCGTAAAGGACATGCACGGCAAGTATCCTTTCCCCGAAGCCACTGCCACAACCCAGGTGCTGATCTCCGGTCAAAGCAAGGAAGCATCGAGTGGCGGTCAGGCACGCCTGCTCGTGATGGCATCGCTCATAGGCGGTATCTACGATTATCTTGTAGCCACATTCGGTTTCTGGGCCGAGACTGTAACCACCACAGCTTATACTTGGGGACAGACTCTTGCCGATAAGTTCAAATTCGCATTTTCATGCAATACCGGTGCTGCCGTGCTCGGTCTTGGCTACATCGTAGGCCTTAAATATGCCTTCATCATCTTTGCCGGATCTATATTCGTATGGTGGATCATCATACCTCTGATGGGTACTTACGGTGCAGCAGAGATAGCAGCCATGTCGCCCGATGCCATTTTCAAGGATTATGCCCGTCTTATAGGTATCGGCGGCATAGCCATGGCCGGCATCCTGGGTATCATCAAGTCGTGGAGCATCATCGCCCAGGCCGTAGGACTCGCATCGCGCGAACTCAAGGGCGCACAGAGCAATACCAAAGCCATCCGCTGGCAGAGCGATATCTCTATGAAGCACATCGCCTACTTCGTGATGATAGCTCTCATCGCCGTATTTGTATTCTTCTGGTTTGGTGTGATCCATACCTTCTGGCAGGCTCTGATAGCATGGATTGTAGTTACAGTCATCGCCTTCCTCTTCACCACCGTAGCGGCCAACGCAATCGCAATCGTGGGTTCAAACCCCGTGAGCGGTATGACTCTCATGACCCTCATCATCGCATCGGCCATCTTCGTAGCCATCGGTCTCAACGGCACCTCGGGTATCGTGGCAGCCATGGTTGTGGGCGGTGTGGTATGTACAGCGCTCTCTATGGCCGGCGGCTTTGTAACCGACCTTAAGATTGGCTACTGGCTTGGCTCTACACCCAAGACACAGGAAAGCTGGAAATTCCTCGGAACACTCGTATCGGCAGCAACCGTAGGCGGTGTTATCCTCATGCTCAACAATGTATACGGTTTTGCCGGCGACGACGCTCTTGCAGCACCTCAGGCCAACGCCATGGCCAAGGTTCTTGAACCCATGATGATGGGCGGCGACACTCCCTGGATTCTGTACATCGTAGGTGCGATTCTCGCCCTTATACTCAACTGGCTCGGCGTACCCGCTCTGCCCTTCTGCCTCGGCATGTTCCTGCCTCTCCATCTCAATACACCCATGCTCGTAGGCGGTCTTGTATCGTGGTTTGTAGGACGCAGCTCCAAGGATAAAGAACTCGTGAAGGCCCGCCTTGACCGTGGTACTCTCATTGCTTCGGGTCTCATTGCCGGCGGTGCGCTCTTCGGCGTATTCGCAGCCATCACCATCATGTGCGGTAAGGAAGTGCCCTCAAACGGCATGGAATTCACTCCCCAGATTCTCGGCCTCGTGGCTTACGCCGCTATCATTGCATACCTCTACATAGATTCTTGCAAGGCCAAGAAATCGTGAAACCTCTGAACAGAGAAATCCTTGCAATCGCCCTGCCGGCGATTGTATCCAACATAACGACCCCGTTGTTGGGGCTGATTGATGTGGCCATCACCGGCCACATCGGTTCGGCCACCTACATCGGGGCCATTGCTGTTGGGTCTACCATGTTCAACATGCTCTATTGGCTCTTTGGCTTCCTGCGCATGGGAACGGCCGGAATAACTTCGCAGAACTACGGAGCCGGCGACTTCCACCAATCATCCGCCACACTTACCCGAGGGCTGCTCATGTCCATAGCATTCGCGCTTGTCATGATAGTTCTGTACAAGCCAATAGGTTATACGGCATTGAATTTTCTTGATGCCGAGGATTCAACCGCCGCCCTGGCCCGCTCATATTTTGCAATGGTGATATTCGGTGCGCCGGCCGTGCTGGGCATGTACACACTTAACGGATGGCTGCTTGGAATGCAGAACACTCGGCTGCCGATGTGGATTGCACTCCTGACAAATGTTATTAATATTGTTGTGAGCGCATCGGCCGTTTTTATATTCAGTATGAAAATAGAAGGCATCGCCCTCGGCACCCTCTCGGCTCAGTGGATAGGATTCATCACCTGCCTTACGCTCGTATGGCTGCGATACCGTCCCGAAAGGATCATGCGCTCCGAACTGCTTGACCGCAGTGCCGTATCGCGACTGTTCAAGATAAATTTTGATATATTTCTGCGCACACTGTGCCTTGTGGCAGTCACCGCATGGTTTACCCGTGCAGGGGCAAATCAAGGTGTGGATATACTTGCAGCTAATGCCATATTGATGCAGCTTTTCATGATTTTCTCGTATTTCTCGGATGGATTTGCTTTTGCCGGCGAAGCCTTGGCAGGCAAAATGCACGGAGCCAACGACCGCTCGGGACTTTCACAGCTGATGAAATCGCTGGTGCGCTGGGGTATGGGAATAGCCCTGGCATTCACATCAGTCTACTACTTGTTCGGCAATATAATACTAAATGTCCTCACCGACCAAGCCTCGGTAATCACCACTGCACATCAATACCTGCCGTGGGCTATAATGGTGCCTGTGTGCGGCATAATGGCATTCATCTACGATGGTGTGGCCGTAGGCCTTACCAAGACCCGACAGATGCTTTGGTCAGTGGCCATAGGCATGGGAGTATTCTTCATTTTGTGCGCATTGCTGATGCCGCGGCTCGGTAATCACGGCCTGTGGCTTGCATTTGTCGCATATCTTGCAATTCGCGGAGTATCTCTGAGAACCTTTCTATACCGATGAATGTTTTCAATATATCTTATTAACTAATTCAAATTAAAATTACATTCATCATGGATAAGAAACCGCGTATCTCATCAAAACATGTATGGCTTGCTGTAGGTGCAGCAATTCTCATCATTCTTCTGCTTGTATGGCTCACCGTAGCATCTCTTACCGGAGATACCGATGTAGCCGCATTTATCCTGTCGCCTGTTCTCAGGTAGCCTACACTCTGTCGCGGATATTGTAGCGTGGCCTGTGTTTTACTTCCATAAACATCTTGCCCACGTACTCGCCCACCATGCCTATGGCTATCAAAATCAGGCTGCCAAGGAACCATACCGAAAGCATCAAAGAACTCCAGCCGCTCACAGTATTGCCGCAGAAATGCGACACAAGCACATATATAGCCACTACTATATCTACGGCCAATATCAGGATACCGATATTGAAAATCCACTGCATGGGCTTGGCTGAAAACGATGTTATTCCGTCGATGGAGAACGCCAGCATCTTCTTGAACGGATATTTTGACTCGCCGGCCACACGCTCGGCGCGGTCATAATATACGATAGAAGTGGTAAGACCTATCTGTGGCACGATACCGCGCAGGAACAGGTTCTGCTCCCCGTATTCAGAAAGTATGTCGAGCGCGCGCTTGCTCATCAGTCGGTAATCGGCATGATCGTAAACCGTTTCAAGCCCCATTGCCCTCTGCAATTTATAGAACGCTCGGGCCGAATTGCGTTTGAACCATGTATCAGTGTTGCGCGAACGCCTTACCCCGTACACTATCTCGCTTCCGGCCTTGAACTGCTTCACCATCGCCACGATAGCCTGCGGGTCATCCTGCAGATCGGCATCAATCGAGATGGCTGCGTCGCAGTTTTCTTTTGCAGTCATCAATCCGGCAAGCAAGGCATACTGGTGGCCGCGGTTGTGAGCCAGAGCCACGCCATGAACTCTGCCGGGATATGAGCCGGCCAGAGCGCAAATATCGCGCCAGGTGGCATCGCGGCTGCCGTCGTCTACGCATAGTATATAGCTTTCGTCACTTATTTCGCCCTCTTCTGACAAATTTGACAAAATTTTAAGCAACTCAGGCATAGTGTGCTTGAGTGCAGACTCTTCGTTGTAACAAGGTACAACTATAGCTATGACAGGCTCGGTGGGTTTCAACATTTCTTTCAGGTTTAGCCAGATACAAAGTTAATTTTTTTCGGTGTTTTCTTCTGTGCCAATTATGTTAAAGAAAGTAAAAATTAATAATATGCTCAGAAAGTCCTCTTCTTATCAATCCATAAGCAGGAATCGTTTGTTTAAAGTTTATTAAGTATAATTCATCACTTACATTTGTCTGTGAAAAGAATTTTTTGTAACTTTGAATAAGTTTCCAAAATTTGGCACACATTTTGCTGTCATTCTATTATATTAGTCTCTTTCAGAACATGGATAATACATTCTCAGATAAATTCAAAACTTTGTTGGGAGAAGCCCGCAAACAAGCACAGTTGCATAACAGTGCTTCGGTGGAGCCTGCACATCTTATGCTGGCCGTGCTCACCAATCCCGACGAGGACGCATACATATTGCTTGATAACGCCACCACCGGAAGCTCTATCGACCGGCTTAAGGAATATCTTGACAATGAAATATACGAACTTTCGGGCCCTGTGACCAATGAAATAAACGTTAGTGAACTCACCGCGCGTATCACAAAGCTGTCGGTGCTCGAAGCTCGCATGCTCAAGGATAACGTGATTGAGCCGGTACACCTCATACTTGCCCTGCTGCATAACTTTGAAATACGCAACTCCGAGCTGTTCAAGCCCTTCTTCTCGGCCGGTATCTCGTATGAGAAGATTTTCAAAGCCGCACAGGAAAAACGCGGCATTGCGCCCAAAGCCGGTGCAGGATTCATGGACGGTGATGACGAATCAGACGAGCTGCCGGGCCGCGAGAACGAACCCAAACAGCAGTCGCAGCGTCAGTCGGCAACTTCAAAGAAACGCTCCGGTACAGGCGACACCCCCATGCTCGATAAATTCGGACACGACATGACCCGCGCGGCTGCCGAAGGACGCCTTGACCCCGTGGTAGGTCGCGATACCGAGATTGAACGCCTTGCCCAGATTCTGAGCCGTCGCAAGAAAAACAATCCCGTGCTCATAGGCGAACCCGGGGTGGGCAAATCGGCCATTGTAGAAGGCCTTGCCCTGCGCATCAACCTGCGCCAGGTTCCGCGTGTGCTCTTCAACAAGCGCGTTGTGGCTCTCGACATGGCCTCTATCGTAGCAGGCACCAAATATCGCGGCGAATTTGAAGAACGCATCAAGGCAATCCTCACCGAGCTTTCAAAAAACAAAGATGTGATATTGTTTATTGACGAGATTCACACCATTGTAGGAGCCGGAAACGCCCAAGGCTCTATGGATGCCGCCAACATGCTCAAACCCGCCCTTGCCCGCGGCGAACTGCAGTGCATCGGTGCCACCACCCTCGACGAGTACCGTGTGAACATCGAAAAAGACGGTGCCCTCGAACGCCGTTTCCAGAAGGTGATGGTAGAACCTACCACAGCCGATGAGACCCTTGTGATTCTCAACAACATCAAGCCCAAGTACGAAGAACACCATAACGTGCTCTATACCGACTCAGCGCTGGAGGCTTGTGTGAAACTCACCGACCGGTACATCAGCGACCGCAATTTCCCCGACAAGGCCATAGACGCCCTCGACGAAGCCGGTGCGCGCGCGCATATAACCAATGTGGCAGTGCCCGAAGAAATAGAAAATCTTGAAAAGGCCGTTGAGGAAGCCTCGGCTAAGAAGCTCGAAGCTGCGCATTCGCAGAATTTTGAGTTGGCAGCCGTTTGGCGCGACCGCGCTCAGAAGATAGCTGAAGAACTTGAAGAAGCCAAGGCTAAGTGGGAAAAGACACTCGAACAGAACCGTGTGACCGTGGATGAGGAAAAAGTGGCAGAAGTTGTTGCCATGATGACAGGTGTTCCCGTACAGCGAGTAGCCCAGGCCGAGGGTCTGCGCCTGCTCGAAATGGGTCCTACCCTGCACAAAGCCATCATAGGCCAGGACGAAGCCATCGAAAAGATAGCAAAGGCTATACGCCGCAACCGCATAGGCCTAAAAGATCCCAACAAACCCATTGGTACATTCATGTTCCTCGGGCCGACCGGTGTAGGCAAGACCCACCTTGCCAAAAAGCTTGCTGAATTCCTTTTTGACTCGCCCGAAACCCTTATACGCATAGACATGAGTGAGTATATGGAGAAGTTCACCGTGAGCCGTCTGGTGGGGGCACCTCCGGGATATGTAGGCTATGACGAGGGCGGACAGCTCACCGAGCAGGTACGCCGTCGCCCCTACTCGGTTGTATTGCTCGATGAGATAGAAAAAGCGCATCCCGATGTGTTCAACTTGCTGCTTCAGGTGCTCGATGAAGGCCGCCTTACCGACTCTATGGGTCGCCGTATCGACTTCAAGAATACCATCATAATAATGACCTCAAATATAGGAACACGTCAGCTCAAAGACTTCGGAACCGGTGTAGGTTTTACCACCACACAGACAGCAGCAGCCGCGGCCGATGCCCAGCACGCTGTAATCCGTAAGGCACTCAACAAGGCGTTCTCACCCGAATTCCTCAACCGTGTAGACGACATTATAATGTTTGACCAGCTCTCGCGCGAGGCCATATTCAAGATTATCGACATAGAGATAGCCGGTTTCCGCAAACGCCTTACCGACCTCGGATATGTGCTCACACTGAGCGATGCAGCCAAGGACTTAATAGCCGGCAAGGGCTACGATCCGCAATATGGAGCACGTCCGCTCAAACGAGCCATTCAGAAATACCTCGAGGACGAACTTGCCGAACTCATACTTTCGTCGGCCCTCAAACCCGGTCACGAAGTTGTGGTAGACTACGACAAGGATAATGATAAAATCACCACCCGGGTAGTAGACGACTCACCGAAATCGCTCCCCGAAGATCAGGAAAGTAACTGATAAATATAAGTAGAAACTAAAACGATAGCACTCCAAAGTCAGGCACAAAACTTTGGAGTGCTTTCAGTTTTCAGAGCACAACATAAATTTATTATCGGTCAAATCATATAGTTTCAAAAATTTGTTATATCTTTGTAATCAATAAATAAAACCTCAATCATGGCAAGACCAATTAAAGAAACTCCGGAACTTTATGGCAAGGATGCAGAACGCTTTGAAAAGCTGATTTCGCAACCTAAACCTGTATCAAAAGAAGAGAGAGAGAGGGCGCGTAAAGCATACGAGGTAATGAAATCCATAAGTAACTTCCAATGGTGATATGGACTTTTCAAAGTTAACTCAGATACAACTCTCTTCCAAAACTGATATCAAGCCATTCAAATGCGCAGAAGATGATTTGTATGGCTTTCTTTTTGACAATGCCAAGCATTTTCAAGATGAGCTTATGGCCGTTACGTATTTATTGGAAGATCGGGAAATGAATGTGACTGTTGCATATTTCAGTTTGTTAGCAGATAAAATAACATTCAATCCTGGAGAAAAAGCCATCTGGAATCGTCTCAACCGCAACATTCCCAATCCTAAGCGACGTCGCAACTATCCGGCTCTGAAAATTGGCAGACTCGCTGTTAACGAAAACTATGCTAACGAAGGTGTCGGGACTTTTGTGATTGACAGTATTAAATATGCGTTCACCACTGTAAAAAGACTTGGTTGCCGTTTTTTGACTGTAGATGCACTGAAATCAGCCACCCATTTTTATGAGAAGAATGGATTCCAATTCTTTACAGGAGAAGACAAGGACGATGAGACACGATTAATGTTCTTCGATCTTAAAAATTTTGTATAAGAGTGTGCTTGAATTTAACTCGTATAAGCTTGAGAGTCAATTACGAGTTTTTCATCATGAAGAAGCGTAGCGAGCTATGTAAATGATGAACGGTTAAAGGCCTTAGGATGAATGCATCATCTATTCTACCAATAATTATTCTCGCCGTTTTTACAAAACTTCTATCTCCGGATTGATTTCTTTGAGGTGGTTGATGAAGGCATCGCGGTCTTTGGGAGAGATTTCCAGTGGCATTGCGCTTTTGAGTACTGAACGGTCTACGAATTTTATTGATACACGCTTTCTGGACATTCCGGCCGTGGCCAGATAGCCAATGGTCTTCTTTACTTCCTTAATTTTGCAAATTGGAAAGCGGTGGGGTCTGAAAAATTGATATACGATGAGTGTGTCACCCTCTATTTCATACCAACAACCAAAAAGCATTACAAAGAATAACAAAACCGATGCTCCCAACGGAATAATTACTTCCCATCCTGCATCTATTACGGCATAGATCACAAGAATCATCACCAATGCAGCCGTAATTACAAGCCACCAGTCAACGCCTGAATTATATCTGACTTTTTCCATACACTTATTAGAGCTTGTTTAATAACAACATTTCGTAAATCTTTTCCACGTCTTTTTCACGAAGGCTTCTCACATTGAATCCGGTACCGGAAGTAGACAAGGCAATTGAAGCACGGTGTGACCATCGCGCAAGGGGTGTGCAGGTTTTACGCACCACTTCCACATCTTCGTATTTCACATAGCTGACATTTTCTGCAAAATATCCGCCATATATCTCAATATATGATTCTTTCAATACAATTTTGCTGCGCCGACGGGCCATGCAGGCTCTAAGCATGAAGAATATCAGGAATATAGCCGGCACCATCAGCCATCCGTACTCGGCGGTGAAGTAAAGGATAAATGCGGCAATAATGCACAGTGCCAAGGGGAACAGGAAAGAAGCCCAGAAAACTCCACGACCCGACGCTGCACTTATCAGAACTTTATCCCCGGCATAGTTCTCGCCAAGCCACCATTTAAGCAGGAAGTCTGAATTATCGCGCCCGTACATTCTGTAATTATCATCGTCTTTCATGGCGGTAGCGTTGAATGCCTGCTTAAGCATTATGGTAGCCAGTCCACATTTCTTTTCCAAAAAATTACGTTTGACCCACAAGGTGCATACTTTATCGAAAGCAAAACGGCTGCTTGAACGCTGCACCAGTCCATAGGTGAATGTAAGCAGCCTTGTGTTGAAGTCAAGCGTTGTATCAGAATACCTCATAAAGATTTTACCAATCCATAAGGCCAAAACCACAATATATAATATAACTGCGGCACCGGCAACCAACCATACCGACGATAAAAAACCTTCGGCCTTATCCGCCGTATCAACAGCCATATCATACACGGCGGAGTTGTCTAAGAAGTCATTTACACTGTCGTATATCGTTGCCAAAAAGCCCATCAGTATCGCAAACCCCTTGAGATGGTTCTGGCAGAGCGCATCGGCTATGAGTGAACTGTTGTCTAAGTTCATGCTGTGTGCAGGTGCAACCGGCTCGCTCACCGTGGCTTGAACTTCGTGCTTTTCTTCCCGCTCAATAACCTGCAACAGCTGTTGCCACTCAGTCTCATCGAGTATCAGTTCTATTTCCTCGCCCCGCGATGCTAATGTGTCAAATGAAATTCCACGCATCTCAAAAAGCCTGTACCAAAGGCCGCGCCGGGTTCTGAGGGTATGAATTCTGTCGAGAGGGATTGTTGATGTCTCGCGATGGAATAACCCATGAGAGAAGATGAGATTGCCATCGCTCACATAGAACTTTTTAGGCATATAGGCTATGAGCGCCGTTACAAAAGACACCGCAGTGAGGGCACCGAAACTCAACAAAGTCACAAGACCTCTTTTGGCAAGGCTGATGTCTGAATCAAACATCTTTATCAAGATCAGTACAACGAAAGCGCCAAAAAAACTCTTGAAATTTTTTGTGAATATTATGAACAGCGCACTAAGGCTCATCCGCTTAGGCTTTGAAAAATCAATCATGGCCGTTACGGAGTTTATCGGTTAACCAAGCCTTGATCATCTCAGCCGTCTCGCGGGTAAGACCCGGAATGCTTATCATAGACATATTCTGCGCTCCGTTGGCAATACCTACGGTATAAAGCCCGAAAAACTTGGTAACGGGATTTTGCTTAACACTCACCTGCTGCACTTTACGGTACGGCACGGTGATTGTCTTCGGGAAAATAATGCCGCTGCGGTAGCTCAGATCATGTTCCCTGAAAGCATAACCCTTGTACACAACCGCTTTTGGCAAAATCACCATATTAATAATAAATGCTGCCGCAAGCAAGATTTCAACCGCCACACAGTACCATACTGAATCGAGGCACAGAAGAAGCAGAGCCGCTGCCATCAATACTAAATACACGAGCGATGTAGCCACCATATACGCAGTTCTATACTTGCCGCCGAGTGGAGTATATTGCAGATCATCAACCGGAGTTATGACTTCGGGATTAAACTGAAAATTGGTATAGGACATAAACGAATTACTTTTCTGAATTGCTTTTTCAATATGCGAATTTATAAAAATTTATTCTTAAACGCAAAAAATAAAGGATATCGGTTTCAAATCAACCGATATCCCGTATTCATCAGATATTATCAGATATTAATTGTCAATCCTGCATTGACGCTTCGCGGCAGCGAAGGACCGTAGATATATCCTGAGTCGCGCTCAGGGCCTTTGTCAAAATCACTCTGGTAAGAGTTGAATATGTTGCTCACTCCTACCGATGCTATCATATTAACGAGATTAAGCACTTTGAAGTTGTATGAGAGCTTTATCGAGGCATCAAAGAAGTTGGGAGTTCTCACAGCCTCATCCACAGGGGTACCGGAACCGGCAAGGTGCTGAACAATCATGTGGCCTGTATATGTGCCAGATAGCGAAGCCTTGAGCTTATGGGTTATTTCCCAGTTGGCGGTGATATAGCCATAGAGGTCGGGAGTGCGGAACATGCGTTTTTCGGGCTTCACGTCGGGATTGTCGCTCCATACTTCAGGTTCCTTGTAGCGGCTGCGTTGCCATGTGATACCGCCCTGCATGTCGAAATGACTTGAGAAAAATGCTTTGGCCTCGATATTTATACCAAATACCCGCGCACCTGAACCATTATAACGTTCGAGCACATCGTTGCCGTTGGCATCCTTGTCTTCGAGCTGACGCAGAGCAAATACATCGCGCAGATCGGTGAAGAAACCTTCGATAAGCAGATTGGTCTGCACGTTGCCGAAACGATGGTACAGGTCGGCCGATGCGCTCACGCTCTGCGAGCTTTCCTGCTTCAGATCCGGAGCAAGAACAGTGACTACGCGCTCACCGCCTACGATAGCCACATGGAAGTCTTCATCGTATGCCTGGGGCGAGCGGAAGCCGGTTGAGTACGAAACTCTGAAATTGAAATTATCGCTCGGATTATAACGGATGTTGGCGCGGGGCGATACTATTGCGTTATGTATAAGCGAGTGTTTGTCGACACGCGCGCCCACGAGAAATCCCCAGTGCTTGTCGCGCCATTCGTTCTGCAGATATCCGCTGTATATATTCACTTTCTGCATTATGTCGTGATTATATCCGAGAGTCACGTCGTGCAGGCGGTTGTACGAATATTCGAGTCCACCTATAAGCTCGGCCGGCATGAAGAGGAAGCGGTCAATCTTGTGAGTCCACTGTGTGCCGGCTGTTACAACGATATCAGAAGTACGGCCGTATGCGTTGGGATCCATATTTGAGCCGTAATAACTTTGGCGACGGGTACTCTGCAGTGCGCTGTAAACCGACACATGATCGCGGTGCTCGCGGGGCCACAGGTCAAAGGTAACCTCGCCTGAGTGGATGTTATGGTCGGCCTGTTCTGCAATCATTGCCATGTGGGCCACATTATCGAGCTGGTCGCCGCCACGGCGGTATTCGTGTGTATTGTGATACTCTATAGTGAGTCGTGAAATGTCAGACGGGCGCAGGAAGCTGCGGGCACCTATGGTCTGTGTCTTAAGCTGAGCCACTTCGGTAAATCCGTCATCATCGTGGTCATAACCGTCGCGATAGCGCGATTGTCCGTAAATGAATATGCCGGCTTTGTTGTTGGCTGTCACCACCGAAGCGTTCATGGTAGTATTATTGTCAAACGAACCCGAGGGACCTATAGATGATATGGTATGCGACAGCTGGGCCGAATTGACCATAGGGTCCTTGGTAATGATGTTGATAGTACCGCCTATTGACGATGAACCAAACAATGCCGAGCCACCGCCACGCATAACCTCCACACGGTCAATCATATTAGCCGGTATCTGTTCCAGTCCGTACACACCGGCAAGAGCCGAGAATACGGGGCGCGAGTTCATCAGAATCTGTGAATAGTGGCCGTCGAGACCATTGATTCGCACCTGTGTGAAACCACAGTTCTGGCAATCGTTCTCCACACGCACACCCGGCTGATAGTTAAGGCCGTCGGCAAGCGAGCATGCCCCCACCCTGTCGAATATCTTGCTGTTGATCACGCTCACCAGCGAGGGGCTTTCGCGTCGGGTAACTTCACTCTTTGAAGACGTCACCACAACCTGATCGAGCATAAAGGCATCGGGCTTTACGTCAAAATTAAGTTCTACAGTCTCATCATTCGACACCTTGACTTTCTTGGTCTCGGTCTTGTAACCGGTAAAAGAAGCCTCGATGGTATATTCGCCGGGAGCCAGGTGGCGGAAGACGTAGTGTCCCGAACCATCAGTGAGGGTGGCCAGATTTGTATCAACTATTTTAATGAGATAGTATGGCATGTGTTCGCCGGTTTCGGCATCAACCACATGGCCGGCTATATTTGCATCTGAAGCCGCATGCGCGGCTGCAAAAGCATACTGAACAGTTAAAACATAGGATAGCAGAATGGCAATTCTCAAAAATAAATTTTTAAGCATAATTACAAATTGGAAACCGGGCAAATGCCTTGGATTAATGTAATGGAATTGTCGGGATAGTTTTTTTCTAAGTGCAAAATTACAATTTTTTAGCTTAATAAGCACAACTTTAGCCACTATAAATTGTTTTTACCTTAAAATATGACTCTAAAAACATTACAACTATGACTAACGAACAAATTGCAGCACAGAAAGCCCGTCTTGAATCAGAAATCTCGCAGCAGGCGGCACAGGTATCGGCCGATGCAGCCAAAGAAGCAGCCAAATCTCAGGCTGAAGTACTCAGCGACAAAGCAGCTAACCTGAAGGATCAGGCAGCCGATAAATTAAAGGACCTCAAAGAACAGGCTTCAGACAAGCTTGAAGATTTCAACGATCAGGCTTCCGAGAAATTAGGCACTCTTAAGGAGAAGGCTTCAAACCTCGCGGCTCAGGCTCTTGACAAAGGCGGCGACTTGCTCGACACACTCTCTGACAAAGCACATCAGTTATCTGATAAATTAGGCAAATAAAACACAATCTTTTTACCCTTGCCAAGTCTGCATTGACTTGGTACTAAAACCGGAACAACAAACGCCCGGCACGGACATCTGCAATAGAGTCCGTGCCGGGTCAATTTATTTAGAGCTTGTTCAACGCAATTTTTCGATGGCGTCGGCCAACTTAACTGTTTCCTGTGTTCCTTCTACCATGTTTTTGAGTGTAACGGTGCCGTCGGCAGCCTCGCTCTCACCTATTATGGCCACGAAGGGAATCATCGAAGAGTTGGCGTATGCCATCTGCTTCTTCATCTTCACGGCATCGGGATATAGTTCGCACGACACACCGGCAGCGCGCAGAGCCTTTACGGCTTTAAGTGATGCAAGAGTCTCGGCACCGCCGAAATTCACAAACATCACCTTTGAGCCGGCGCGCAGTTCCTCGGGATAGAGGTCAAGCCCGTTAAGCACATCGTATATACGGTCGGCACCAAATGATATGCCTACACCTGAGATGCCGGGCATGCCGAATACACCGGTAAGGTTATCGTAGCGACCACCACCTGTGATTGAACCTATTGCAAAATCGCGTGCCTTCACTTCGATGATAGTGCCGGTATAATAGTTCAGACCACGTGCCAACGAAACGTCAAGGTCAAGCTCGGCATTGAGGCCCAGGGCGAGTGTTCCGTCTACTACCTCGCGCAGCTCCTTGACACCGAGGGTTCCGGTTTCTGATGTTGCGAGCAGGGTTTCGAGTTGAGCCAGACGCTGCTCAACAGTGCCGTCTATTTCGAGTATCGGACGCAGGGCTGCAATTGATTCGGCTGACAGGCCGCGGTCGGCAAGTTCTTCATTGACCTTTTCAATACCGATTTTGTCGATTTTGTCGATTGCTACGGTTATGTCAATCATCTTGTCGGGCGCACCTATAAGCTCGGCTATGCCGGCAAGCACTTTGCGGTTGTTGAGCTTGATGGTGATACGCACGCCAAGGCGACGGAATACCTCGTCAATCAGCTGCAGCAGTTCTACCTCGTTGACCAGCGAGTCAGAGCCAACTACGTCGGCATCGCACTGATAAAACTCGCGGTAGCGACCCTTCTGAGGACGGTCGGCTCGCCATACCGGCTGAATCTGAAAACGGCGGAAAGGCATCTGTATGTCATTGCGGTGCTGAACCACAAATCGTGCGAAAGGAACTGTGAGGTCGTAGCGCAGACCCTTTTCAGATATCTGAGTGGTGAGCTTGGTGAATTTCTCTTCATTTAGCAATGAAGGATCAACACCGGCAAGATAATTTCCGGAGTTAAGAATCTTGAAAAGGAGCTTGTCGCCCTCTTCGCCATACTTGCCCATGAGCGTGGAGAGGTTCTCCATTGCCGGAGTTTCAATCTGCTGATAACCATACAGTTTGAATACGCTTCTGATGGTATCGAATATATAATTGCGTCGCGCCATCTCGGCAGGCGAAAAGTCGCGAGTTCCCTTAGGTATTGACGGTTTTTGTGCCATAAATCTTAGATTTTCCGCAAAATTACAAATTTTTCACCAATATAACCATAATTTCATTTTTTTCTTGTTTAAAACTGTTCGATGAAGTAATTTTGTGCTACACTTTTATGTGATTGATATGAATACAGACAACATAGAGCAACTATACGAAGAGACTACTGAATGGATGTTCAGGCAAATTCCGATGTTTCAGGACCTTGGAGCCAACGCATATAAACCCGGCCTTGAGAGAGTCACGATACTGGCCGAGGCCTTTGGCTCTCCGCATACCCGAATTCGCACCATCCATGTGGCAGGCACCAACGGCAAAGGCTCCACATCGAGCCTACTCGCATCGGTACTTACCGAAAACTCTTTGCGCACCGGTCTTTTCACCTCGCCGCATCTTATTGACTTCAGAGAACGCATACGCATTGACGGCGAGATGATAAGCAAAGCCGAGGTAGTTGACTTCATCAAGCGCTACCGCGCAATGAATCTCGGCATAGAGCCTTCGTTCTTTGAACTTACCACCGTGATGGCTCTCGACTGGTTTGCCTCACGCAATGTGGATGTAGCAGTGATGGAGGTGGGCCTTGGCGGCCGTCTTGATTCCACCAATATCATAAGCCCGCTGGTATCGGTAATCACCAACATATCGCTTGACCACACGGCATTGCTGGGCGATACTCCCGAGCTGATTGCTTACGAAAAAGCTGGCATTATAAAAAAAGATATTCCGGTGGTTATCGGCCGTGCCGAAGGCGGTGTGAAAAAAGTTTTCGAGGAAAAAGCTAAGACCGAAGGCGCTCCCGTATACTTTGCTCAGGACAATCTGCTGTATGCCGAAGTTTCGCAAAGCGATGATTTCAATATTTATTCAGACACACCCTGGGGAAACATCGAATGTCCGCTAACGGGCGAATGCCAGATTGAAAATGCCAATACAGTATTCAATGTGTTGAAGCATCTGCCCTTGAAACTTAATCCTGAAAAAGTGGCCGACGGCTTCAGAAATGTATGCCAAAATTCGGGCCTTATGGGACGATGGACCGTGATGAGCCGCAATCCGACGGTAGTTTGCGACACCGGCCACAACCCCGGCGGCTGGCAGTTCCTGGGCTCTCGCCTCAGCAAGCTCAGTGAAAAAGCACCGCTGCGTATGGTCATAGGATTTGTGAACGACAAGGACATAACTTCGGTGCTTAAGATGATGCCGGCCCGCGCCGAATACTTTTTCACCGCTCCCTCTGTGAAACGCGCCCGCCCGGCCGAGAGCCTTAAAAGCATGGCTGAAGAACACGGTTTGAAAGGCGAGGCTTACAACGATGTGGCGTCGGCTTTTGAGGCCGCAAAGCAGGGAATGCCTGCCGACGGAACTATTTTTGTAGGCGGTTCTACATTCGTGGTAGCTGATTTTTTGAACTTTTTCAAAAAAAGTTGAAGGTTGACGAACTTTTTATCAGCAAGATTGTTTCTATCTACAGTAATCAAAAACATTATTTACCATGAACTTTCTCACTGATGAAAAACTTGTCATTGTCGGAGCAGCCGGCATGATCGGTTCAAATATGGCCCAGACAGCAGCCATGATGCGTCTAACCCCCAACATCTGTCTTTACGATACATACGCACCCGGTCTTGAAGGTGTGGCAGAAGAACTGAACCATTGCGGATTTCAGGGTCTCAACCTCACCTACACTTCCGATATAAAGAAAGCCTTTACCGGTGCCAAATACATAGTTTCGAGCGGTGGTGCCGCACGTAAGGCCGGCATGACACGCGAAGACCTCCTTAAAGGCAATGCAGCAATCGCCGAACAGCTCGGTAAGGATATCCGCTCATATTGCCCCGATGTGAAACATGTGGTTGTGATTTTCAACCCCGCCGATATCACAGGCCTTATCACCCTGCTGTACTCGGGTCTGAAGCCCTCGCAGGTTTCAACTCTTGCCGCTCTCGACTCTACACGTCTGCGCACCGAGCTTGCCAAATACTTCAAGGTTTCACCCGATGAAATCGAGACACCCCGTACATACGGCGGTCACGGCGAGCAGATGGCCGTATTCGCTTCAACCACCAAGGTTGCCGGCCAGCCCCTGTCGCAGATTATCGGTACAGAAGCTCTGCCCGAGCAGAAATGGGAAGAAATGAAGCAGCGCGTAATTCAGGGCGGTAAGAACATCATCGACCTTCGTGGCCGTTCATCATTCCAGAGCCCCGCTTACCTTTCTATCGAAATGATTGGTGCAGCTATGGGCGGCAAGCCCTTCAACTGGCCTGTGGGAACATACGTTGACAACGGCACATACAACCACATAATGATGGCCATGGAAACCACCATCGACAAGAACGGTGTAACCGTGCATCCCGTAGGCGGTACTCCCGAAGAAAAGAAAGAACTCGACCAGAGCTACCACCACCTGTGCAAGCTCCGCGACGAAGTTATAGAAATGGGTGTGCTTCCTCCCGTCAAAGACTGGCACGAACTTAACCCCAATATCAAATAAAACTTGACTGATACTATAAAAACAGAGGGATATCGCCTGCATAAAGGCTTGATATCCCTCTGTTTTTATAGTATCTTCTTATTATAATAATGTGTATATTAAATTATATGTTTTATAACATAACAGTTTTTAGCTAATAAGTAAAAAATATTTTCTAAATTGCGCCCATAAAGATAACACACAATTGTAAAATATCTAACCCAAATATCATGAAAATATACAAAACCTCCGAAATCAAAAACATAGCCTTGCTCGGAAGCAAAGGCTCGGGTAAAACCACACTCGCCGAAGCTATGCTCTACGAGTGTGGAGTTATAAAACGTCGCGGCACCGTAGAAGCCGGAACGACCGTTGCCGACTACTTTCCTGTTGAGAAAGAATATGGCTCGTCGGTTTTCTCTACCGTATTCTATGCCGAGTTCAACGGCAAGAAGCTCAATGTAGTTGACTGCCCGGGCGCCGATGACTTTGTAGGCAATGCCATCACAGCCCTCAACGTAACCGATACCGGCGTGATTGTAATCAACGGCCAGTATGGCGTGGAGGTTGGAACACAGAATATTTTCCGCACAGCCACATCACTCAACAAGCCCGTGATCTTCGCTCTCAACCAGCTCGACGGCGAAAAGGCCGACTACGAAAACGTGGTTGAACAGATGCGCGAGATTTTCGGTTCGAGAATCACTCCCATCCAATACCCCATAGCTTGCGGAGCAGGATTCAACTCTATCATTGACGTCCTGATCATGAAAAAACTTACCTGGGGCCCCGACGGTGGCGCTCCCAAGGTAGAAGATATACCCGCCGACCAGGCCGAACGCGCACAGGAACTTCACAAAGCCCTTGTTGAAGCTGCCGCTGAAAATGACGAATCTCTCATGGAGAAATTCTTCGAATCAGAGCACCTCACCGAGGACGAACTTCGTCTGGGTATCCGCAAGGGCCTTATCGACCGTTCGATTTATCCGGTATTCTGCGTAAGCGCAGCCAAGGATATGGGCGTACGCCGCATGATGGAATTCCTGGGCAACGTAGTACCCTTTGTAGACGATATGGGTGCTCCGTGCAACACCGCCGGCCAGGAAGTGAAGCCCGATGCAAACGGCCCTCTGAGTCTCTATGTATTCAAAACCACAATCGAACCCCATATCGGCGAAGTCAGCTACTTCAAGGTTATGAGCGGCACACTGCACGCAGGCGATGACCTCGACAACGTGACACGCGGCTCAAAGGAACGCCTTGCCCAGATTTACTGCGTATGCGGCCAGATAAAGACTCCAATCGACGCTCTCGAAGCAGGCGACATAGGCGCTACAGTGAAGATGAAAGATGTACGCACCGGCAACACTCTCAATCAAAAGGGTCTCGACTGGGAATATGATTTCATCCAATATCCCGCTCCCAAGTATCAGCGTGCCGTACGTCCCGTTACCGAAAGCGACGCCGAAAAGCTCAATCAGATTCTTACCCGCATGCACGAGGAAGATCCCACATGGACCATCGAACAGTCCAAGGAACTCAAGCAGACCATCCTATCGGGTATGGGCGAATTCCACCTCCGCACACTCAAATGGCGCGTTGAAAACAACGACAAACTCCCCATCATATTCGAGGAACCCAAAATTCCTTACCGCGAAACCATCACCAGAGCTTCACGTGCCGACTATCGTCACAAGAAACAGTCGGGCGGTGCCGGACAGTTTGGCGAGGTACACCTCATCGTAGAACCTTACAGCGAGGGTATGCCCGCTCCCGACACCTATAAATTCGGCAATCAGGAATTCAAGATGAACGTTCGCGACACCCAGGAAATACCTCTGGCATGGGGCGGCAAGCTCGTCGTATGCAATTGCATCGTGGGCGGTGCCATCGACTCGCGCTTCATCCCCGCTATCGTCAAGGGTCTCATGGACCGCATGGAACAAGGTCCCCTCACCGGTTCTTACGCCCGCGACGTACGTGTTTGCATCTACGACGGCAAGATGCACCCGGTAGACTCAAACGAAATCTCATTCCGTCTCGCCGGCCGCAATGCCTTCTCTGAAGCATTCCGCAATGCCAATCCCAAGGTACTCGAACCCGTGTATGATGTGGAAGTATTCGTACCTGCCGACGTGATGGGCGATGTAATGAGCGACCTGCAGGGACGCCGCGCCATCATCATGGGTATGAACAGCGAAAACCACTTTGAAAAGATTTCGGCCAAGGTGCCTCTTAAGGAAATGGCATCATACTCCACCGCCCTCAGCTCTATCACCGGTGGCCGCTCATCATTCACAATGAAGTTCGCTTCATACGAACTTGTACCCGGCGATGTTCAGGATCGTCTCCTGAAAGAATACGCCGAAAAGAGCGGAAACGACGAATAAAATCAATAGCAAACTCCATTGTCCGGGGTGTCATCAAATATCCCCGGACAATTTTTCAAATTTTATTTGGTTGGCACAATTTTATTGATTACATTTGCCATGCCAAACAAACGGCAACGATAAAAAACTACATAACCCCTAAAACAATTCCGTTATGGATATCAACAAAATTTTGGCTGATCTCGAAGCCAAGCATCCCGGTGAAAAAGAATATCTCCAGGCTGTCAAAGAAGTTCTCCTCTCAGTTCAGGACGTTTACAACCAGCATCCCGAATTCGAACGCAACAAGATTATCGAACGCATGGTCGAACCCGACCGTATCTTCACTTTCCGAGTAACATGGCTCGATGACAAGGGTGAAGTACAAAACAACATAGGCTACCGCGTGCAGTTCAACAACGCTATCGGCCCGTACAAAGGCGGTATCCGTTTCCACGCTTCTGTAAACCTTTCAATCCTTAAGTTCCTCGGTTTCGAGCAGACTTTCAAAAACGCACTCACCACACTGCCCATGGGCGGTGCCAAGGGCGGCTCTGACTTCTCGCCCCGCGGCAAGAGCGATCGCGAAATCATGCGCTTCTGCCAGGCATTCATCCTCGAACTCTGGCGTCAGCTCGGTCCCGACCAGGACGTACCCGCAGGCGATATAGGCGTAGGCGGCCGTGAAGTAGGCTACATGTACGGTATGTACAAGAAACTCTCACGCGAATGCACAGGTACCTTCACAGGCAAGGGCCTCAGCTTCGGCGGTTCTCGCATCCGCCCCGAAGCCACCGGTTTCGGCGCTCTCTACTTCGTTCAGGCTATGCTCAACGAAAAGAAAGACTCTATCAAGGGCAAGACTGTGGCTATCTCAGGCTTCGGTAACGTAGCATGGGGTGCTGCCACAAAGGCTACCGAACTCGGTGCCAAGGTTGTGACTATCTCAGGTCCCGACGGCTACATCTACGATCCCGCAGGTCTCAACGACGAAAAGATTGCCTACATGCTCGAACTCCGTTCGTCAGGCAACGACGTTGTAGCTCCCTACGCCGAGAAATTCCCCGGCTCTGAATTCTTCGCCGGCAAGAAGCCTTGGGAACGTAAGGTTGACATCGCTCTGCCCTGCGCAACTCAGAACGAACTCAACGGCGACGACGCACGCATGCTCGTAGCCAACGGTGTAGAACTCGTAGCTGAAGTATCAAACATGGGTTGCACACCCGAAGCTATCGACCACTTCATCGAAACCCGCACAACTTACGCTCCCGGTAAAGCTGTGAACGCCGGTGGTGTTGCTACCTCAGGTCTCGAAATGAGCCAGGATGCCGAACACCTCCAGTGGAGCGCTGAAGAAGTTGACGCCAAACTCCACACCATCATGGCCGACATCCACACACAGTGCCTTGAATACGGTGTTGAAAAGGACGGCTTCATCAACTACATGAAGGGTGCCAATATCGCCGGCTTCATGAAGGTTGCTGACGCTATGATGGCCCAGGGCGTTTACTAATAGCAGATAAACACCTAAGATAACAACAGAGAGGCTGTCTAACAATCAAAGTTAGGCAGTCTCTTTTTTAGATTTAATATTGAGAGAATCAGGCTGCTTTCTTGCG
>CAMTKF010000015.1 GCA_947072905.1 uncultured Bacteroidales bacterium | reverse complement strand
AACCCTTACAAAAATAGCCGCCCAAAATCCGGACGGCTATTTTTTTAAGCTATACCTGCTATCGCGGACGGTTGTACTCGCTTAAGGAAGAATCGGCCAAGATAAAGTTGCTTAAATCGCAGGTTGATGATTATTGGAACAGACATTCGGCTCAGACTACCCTTTTCTATGCCGCCATAGTTATCCTTGTGCTGTTGTTCGGCTTGTTATTCATGGTACTCAGGGCGTTTTGGCTACACAAGCGGCACCAGAAGGAACTTGTTGAACAGAACAAACTGCTGGCACAGCAACGCGATACGGAAAAGAAACTGAATGAGCAACTTAACGCAGCCACACAGTCAAAACTTGTATTCTTCACCAATGTATCGCATGACCTGCGCACCCCGCTTACCCTGATAGCAGAGCCTGTGGAACAGCTCGAGATGGCTGATTACCTTACCCCACAGCATCACGCTTTGATAAAGATAGCAAGTAAGAATGTAAAGATACTGCGCCGGCTTATCAATCAGATTCTCGATTTCAGAAAATACGAAAACGGAAAGCTGACGGTCAATCTGTCGGAGGTTCACATAGCCGAACTCATGCGCGACTGGACTGAATCGTTCACTGCCATAGCCCGCAAGAGGGATATCAAGCTCAATATCGACATAAAGATCGAATCATCGGCTACACTTGCCATAGACGTTGAGAAAATAGAACGTGTATTCTTCAACCTTATGTCTAACGCCTTTAAATACACGGCCGACAACGGCAAGATACACCTTGTGTGCACCTGCGATGAGTCACAACTGATATTCTCGGTTGAAGATACCGGCCAGGGAATAGCAATGGATGATCTGGGCAATATTTTCGACAGATTTTATCAGGTTGACAAGATACATCCCAACGGGTCGGGCATCGGCCTTTCGCTTGCCAAGGCTTTCATAGAGCTGCACGGCGGTTCGATAGATGTTGAAAGCGCCCCGGGCAAGGGAAGTAAGTTTACAGTCAAGCTGCCTGTGCGCCATGTGTGCGATAATGCCGCCACCAATGTATCTCGCCTGATAACTGACAGCGAGGTAAACGCCGAACTTGGCGATATTGAATTGGAAACCGTAAACGAAGGCGACGACAAGCCCCTGCTACTGATTATTGACGACAATGCCGACATACGCAAGATGATACGCGAACTGCTCTCGGCCGAATACCGCATTATCGAGGCTGCAAACGGCAAGGACGGCATAAGGCTCGCTTCAAAATATGTGCCCGACCTGATTATCTGCGATGTGATGATGCCCGTGATGGATGGCCTGGAGTGCTGCCGACGCATCAAGGATGAAATAACCACCTCGCACATACCGGTGCTGATGCTTACCGCCTGCAGCATGGACGAGCAGCGCATACAGGGCTATGAGAGCGGTGCCGACGGCTATCTGTCGAAACCGTTCAACAGCAAGATGCTGAGCATGCGATGTGAAAACCTGATCGAAAACCGCAAACGCATCAAGAATCTTTTGGGCGCGAATCAGGATGTAAAAGCCTCAGCTCCCAAGGCCGAGGAAAGACCGTCAGTACCTGAAGCGCAACCAGATATTGACAATGAATTCTATGCACGATTTGTAGAACTTGTAAACAACGAGATGGGTAACCCTGATCTTAACATCGACACCCTTGCCGCCAAAATGGGCATAGGCCGCTCTCAATTCTACCGCAAGATAAAAGCCCTTACCAACTATTCACCTGTAGAACTGCTCAGGAAAATGCGCCTGACCAAAGCAAGGGAACTGCTCGCCACCACCGACCGGTCGATAAGCGAGATTGCTTACGGAGTTGGCTTCTCGGCCCCGGCCTATTTCACCCGCGTGTTCAGAGAGATGTTTGATGAATCTCCGTCAGAAATGAGAACGCGCCTGGGAATTAAGGATTGAACCATCGAAAAATCTTTTCACTATAAGGACACATCACTGCAAAGAAAGATGTGTCCTTATATTTCATAGCTTATCACATGACTGCGATGAGCTATGAAAAATCGCGCATTGTATGCTAAATTTGATGCATTGTTCAAAAATTAATAGTCAATGCAACATGCTTAATAACGCTTATATACAAACCGTTAATAACTTTGCCGCAGAATTTAAACCAAAAATTAAATAACATGAAAAAAACAATTCTCAGTGCCTTAATTCTATTACTGTCGGTAATAGCAGCACATGCGCAGAATCTTACTGTGCACGGGACCGTTGTTTCGGCTGTCGATAATGAGCCCCTTATCGGCGCCAGCGTTATTCTTGAATCCAAAGCGGCGACAGGTGTCGCTACCGACATTGACGGGAATTTCGTGATAACGGTACCCGAAGGTTCAAACCTTGTTGTATCCTACATAGGATATAAGTCACAGACCGTGAAAGCAGAGAGCCACATTACAGTAGCTCTTGTAGAAGACAACGAACTTCTCGACGAGGTTGTGGTTGTCGGTTACCAGACAATGAAGAAAGCCGACCTCACAGGTTCTGTATCGGTAGTCAACACCAAAGCGCTCGAAACATCAGCAGATACCGACCCCATGCGAGCCCTGCAGGGTAAAGTACCCGGCATGACCATCACGGCCAACGGTTCGCCCAGCGGCACCGGTTCTGTACGTATACGCGGTATCGGTTCATTCAATGCCTCACAGGATCCTCTGTTTGTCATTGACGGTGTTCCCACAACCGCCACTCTGAACTCACTCAACATGAACGACATCGAGAGCATGCAGGTGCTCAAGGATGCAGCTTCTGCCTCAATCTACGGTTCTCGGGCTGCCAACGGTGTTGTAATCATAACCACAAAAAAGGGTAAGGCAAACAGCGACAAGGTAAATGTAAGCTTTTCAGCTAATCTCACCGGCCAGTTCTACAACGGTCAGTCAAAGATGAAATTGCTGAATACAGCCGGATATGCCACCGCAATGGCACAGGCTGCTCTGAATGATGGCCTTGACCCCGTTGCCTATGCTTCAAGCTACGGACTCAACCTCAATGCCGAGTCAGGCTATCCCATCTCGGTATATGATATTGCCACCGGTAAGTATAACAATTACACCGTAAACGGTTTCTACGACGGTTATATCAATTCCAAGAGAACAATGCTGATGTCTGATACCGACTGGCTCAATGAAATCTCACGCACCGGCTTCTCGCAGAGCTACGATGCCTCGGTCTCAAAAGCCACCGATTCGTTTACCGCTCTGTTCTCGCTTGGATATAAGAAAAATGAAGGTATACTCAAATATACCAGCTTTGAAAACATATCGGCGCGTATAAACACTTCATTCAATATTTCACCGGTCGTAACCGTAGGCGAGAATTTCACACTTACATATACCGATCAGGTAGACATGCAGCCACTCGAAAATGCGCTGAAGATGCCTTCAATTGTACCTGTATTTGAAAAGGACGGCGTGACATACGGAGGTCCGGTAGGAAGTATGGCTGACCGCCAGAATCCTCTGCGCGAGCTTGCATTCAACAAAGACAATGCACTCAATGTATGGCGTCTGTTCGGTAATGCCTACATCGACATCAAACCCATCAAGGGTCTTTTACTCCGTTCAAATTTCGGTCTTGACTACGATGCTGCATTTATCCACTCTTACAACTATACTTTCCACAGCGACATCGTAAACAACGATACAAACTCAACCACTCTCTCACAGGCCAATGATTCAAAATGGACCTGGACCAACACCGCCAATTACAACTTCTCTTTGAAAGAAGACCATAACTTCACAGTTCTTGCCGGTATGGAAATGTTCCGCCAGAGCCGCATCGACTTCTCGGGATATAACGAGAATTATGATATAGAGACTCCCGACTATATGTACCCCGACGCATCTTCAGGCGTTGAACGCTCTACAGGTAACAAGTCGTCATACGCGTTGGTATCATTCTTCGGCAAACTCGACTACAACTGGCGAAATCTGCTTCTGGCCTCATTCACAATCCGCCATGACGGTTCTTCACGCTTCGGCAGCAACAACCGCTACGGTACATTCCCCGCTGCCACTCTTGGCTACCGCATCTCGGAAAATATCAAGAAGCCTTGGCTTGATGATCTAAAAGTAAGGCTTTCGTGGGGTAAGACAGGTAACCAGGCTATATCAAACACCGCTCGCTATGCACTATACATAGCCGACTATGGCAGCGACCGTGTGACCTCCACTGCATACGACCTGCTTCTACAGCAGAGCGGTATATTCCCCTCAGGTTACTACGCAAGCCAGACCGCCAATCCCAATTTGAAATGGGAAACTACAATACAGTACAATGCAGGGCTTGACTTCGGTATGTTCAGAAACAGGCTTACCGGTTCGGTTGACGCCTACATCAAGGATGTGAAAGATATGCTTATCATTCCCGCATATCTCGGTTCAATGGGCGAAGGCGGCGCCTCGTGGCTCAACGGCCCCTCACTGCGCAACTGGGGTATGGAATTTCAGGTAGGATGGCGCGATGAACTCGCCTGCGGCCTTGGCTACCGGGCTTCGCTCAACCTTGACTTCTTCCGCAACAAAGTCACTTATCTTCCCTCTACCACTACCGGCTCATACGCCCATACCACAACCGAGAATCTTGTTCAGGCAAAACGTCCTTACGGTTCAATCGTAGGCTATGTGTTTGACGGTCTTTTCCAATCGCAGGAAGAAGTACTCGCATACGGTCAGGACAACGCACGTGTCGGTGGTATGAAATATGCCGACCTCAACGGCGACGGCAAGATAACTCCCGACGACCAGACATGGATTTTCAACCCCGTACCCGACCTGTCGTTCGGTCTTAACGTAGAATTAAGCTACAAGAACTTTGACTTCCAGATGTTCTGGCAGGGTGTACTCGGACAGGATGTATACAACAATCAGAAATTCCAGAACGACTTCTGGAGTGTTACCGACGCCGGCAGCAACAAGGGTGTACGCGTACTTGACGGATGGTTGCCCAATGTCAACACCTCATCTACAATCCCCATGCTCACCACCAACAACAAGGGTGACGAGGGACGCACCTCATCATACTTCGTTGAAAACGGTTCATACGCCAAACTCCGCACACTGCAACTTGGCTACAGCCTGCCTTCAAAAGTTCTCTCCAAACTGCGTATGAGCAGAGCGCGCGTATATGTTTCAGGCCAGAATCTTCTCACAATCAAGAGCAACAGCCTTACTTGCACAGATCCTGAAAACCCCAACTGGGCATATCCTATTCCTACATCTGTATCATTCGGTGTTCAGGTTGACTTCTAACTCTCTAAAAATCAAAAATCATGAAATCTATCAAGATATTTCTTCTTTCTCTTCTGGCATTGGGAGCTACGGCATGCAATGACTTTATCGACGTGCCCCCGACCGGAGTGGTAGACGGCGACCTCGCCTACTCACAACCCGATAAGATGGTAAACGCGGCATACGCCTCTCTGGGCGACTGCTGGTACAGCTACCCCTTCAACCTATGGCCATACGGCGACCTCAGTTCCGACGACTGTCTCAAGGGTGGCGGCGGTACTACCGACACAGGTTATCATCCTATGGAAATATGGTCAACCCTGACCTCAACTCCCGGCGAACTCGATGAACTGTGGTACCGCTTGTATTGCAATATCTCGCGCTGCAACAGAGCGTTAGTGGCTCTTGAACAATCAGGCACAGATGTGCTTGGAGAGAAGACCGCCGCTCAACGCGTAGGCGAAGTTCACTTCCTGCGTGGCCACAGATACTTCAAGCTGCTCACTATGTTCCGTCAGATTCCATGGATCGACGAGGAAGTGTTCAAAAACAGCACCCAGGAACAGACACCCAACAACGAGTATACCTACGAACAGTTGTTTGAGAAAGTCATCAATGAATTTGAACTCGCCTACAACGCCCTGCCCGAAGAAGTGGAAGACGGCGGAGGCCGTGCAAACCGCATCGCAGCGGCTTCTTATCTTGCCAAGTGCTATCTTACCCTGGCCTGGGGTGATGGTTATGAAGCTACAAATGGCGTGAACTTCATCAACGAGGAGTATATGAAGAAGGTGGTTGAATATACCGAGGTCGTAAAGAACTCCAAATATGGTTATCTCGCTGATTTCGGCGACATCTTCCTGCCTGAATACAAAAACAGCTCCGAGTCGGTATTTGCCGTGCAGACCTCGCAATATACCGAGGACAATACTCGCTATGGCCGCGCCAACTGGTCAAACATGCTTAACGGCTGCTGGGGAATGTGGTCATGCGGCTGGGACTTCCACAAGCCCTCACAGGACCTTGTGAATGCTTACAAGACCAAAAACGGCCTTCCGATGTTTGATGACTATGACAAAACCGACGAATACCCCGTCAGCGGCACCGTCACAGACCAAAAGTGGGATCCGCGTTTGTTCCACACCGTAGGCATGCCTACCTTCCCTTACAAATACGAGGATGAATATATGATGACTAAAGATAACTCCCGCACACCCAACACCTACGGTTTCTACACCTCACTTAAGGACGTGCCTCAGCGCAGCGCCGGCGAAACATTCGACGGCTCATGGCAGGCTTTCGCCATGAACGACTATGTATTCCGCTTTACCGACGTGATGCTGATGCGTGCCGAAGCCCTTATCGAGCTTGGTCGCCTTGAGGAAGCCCGTGGTATCGTGAACGACATTCGTCAGCGTGCCGCCAACTCTATTGACAAACACATAGGATACGCCAAGGACTATTGCGAGATCGCACTCTATTCATCAACCGATTTCAGCGACAAAGACAAGGCCCGTACACGTCTGCGCTGGGAACGCCGCCTTGAAATGGCAATGGAGAGCAGCCGATATTTCGATCTGCGCCGCTGGGGTGTTGCATCAACAGTGCTGAACGCATATTTCGAAAAAGAAAAAAATGCAAGCTACGACGGTGTAAAATACGGTCAGTATTATCAGGACGCTCATTATACAGCCGGAAAGAATGAGTTTTATCCCATTCCTTACAATCAGCTGTACTACGTACCCGGTCTTTACGTTCAGAACAAAGGTTATAACTAAACGAGAATAAGAAATGAAAAAGATACAAAATATCATCCTTGTCATGCTGATGATGTTTGCCGTGAGTGCATGTCAGGATAAAGATTATGATATAGCTGCCCCGGTGCTCTCGCCGCTTGATGCTGAACAAATCACCGGACAGATGATTGGTGACGATTATATCTGGTCGTGGAGCAATCCCGACAACTACAGCATGCAGATCAGCCGATACGAAAACGGTACTTTTGTGGGCGCGGAAACCGTAGAAGGCAATTCGTACACACACAAGAACGTAGATACAAATATCGAATATACCTATATATTCAAGCTCTCAGACGGCACAAATGTGTCGCTTGGCACTATAAAGAAGTTTACCCGCGAGGGTGCTTCCAAAATGTCGGGTATCACCATGGCTCAGATAGAGAAAACCGGTGGTTATGATGCACGGGTTGAATGGGCTGCAAATGAAAGTGCCGAATCCGTAGCTTTCACCGCCACCAACGGCTCACGCACTATCAACGAGAACCTCGACGGTGGAGTGACTGAATACACCATTACCGATGTGAATTTCGGCGATGAATGGACCGTGACTCTGATTGCCAAGAACAGCAAGGGTGCATCCCTGCCTGTATCGGCTTCACTTAAGATAGGAAAGACTGCCATCGGATTCCTCAGCATCTATCCTACCCCTGAAGCGCTGGTAGCCGACGGTGATGATGACGAAGCCTCTGCCTGGTTGTGGCTCCACGAGGAATATCCCACAGCACAGTATGTATATTTCGGCGACATAACTTCAGCCGCTGTTATTGATCAATTCCGCGTGCTTTTCTGGATGCGTGACCTTGAAGGTGTTACAGAAAATGAAGTTTTCACAATGCCTCAGGTCGTTGAGAACGCCACACAATATGTAAAAGAATGGTATACCGATGGCGGCAACCTCCTGCTCTGGAGCCATGCAACTGTATATGTGGGCGCTTTAGGTCGCCTGGAAATGGATATGCTCAAGAACAACGACCACACTATCGGTACGGGCGCAGGTGGATATAACGGCGATGTCTGGAGTATGGCTGTATCGCTCAATCCCGGCGGTCAGTTTACAAAAGACCACTCGACCCATCCCATATACAAGGGGCTGACAGTCAACTCCAATGACCGTTGCAAGCTCGTGCCTTTCAAGGGAGCCGGTTGGACCGAAGACCACAACTGCCTGTTCTTCAACATTCCGTCGGCATTGACCGGAATGGGAAATCAAGAAGAAGCATGCTACAACGCATTGACCCAAACATACGGAATCTACCCCTTGGGCACCTGGGATTCGCAGATTGATTTCATTTCACAGCTCAATGTGTGGGAAGCACAACAGGGCAATACAGAATTCAAGGGTACAATCATCTGTATCGGCAACGGCGGATGTGAATTCTCCATGAAGAATGCCGATGGTACCCCTGACAAGAGCGCACATCCAAAAAACAACCCTTATCAGAACAATGTGCTCACTCTTGCCAAGAACTCATTGGAATATCTGAAAACAAGATAATTTAGGATTAAAAAGCCTGTTTTGGTAACAGGCTCTAAGGTAAAAGGATTGGTTAAGGAATGCCCGCTAAAAGTTTTTCATGACTTTTAGCGGGCATTTCCACTTTATGTGTGTTTATAAGTAAGCATTGAAAAATAACTTACTTACTTTATTTCTTCTGTTTGAAGAGCCAGTCTCTTACAGCGGTGTTTTGATATGCGTAATCGAATGAATACATCTGTTCACAGCCTTTGCCATCATCGGGAAGTACAGAGCCGGTTTCAAACACGAAGATGTTGACCGGACCACCCTTTTCGAGCATTGTGGCAGCAAGTTCGCTCTGACGGCTCTCGGGAAGCTTGGCACTCCATTCGGAATAGGTGTACTGCACACCTACCTTACGGGCTGCTTCTTCAAGCGGTTCCATACATTTGTATGCCGCGCCTTTGTCGCCTGCTATGAAGTAGACGAATTTATGTTTTACGAGTGAGTCGAACTTGGCCTTGTCATACGGGCTGTTTACAAAAATGGAAGCGGCGAAGAGGTCGGGATATGCCACATTGTAGTACATTGCAATCGTTCCGCCCATTGCCTGGCCGGTAGTGTAAATTCTGTCGGTGTCAACATTCTTGTCGGCAACAATGCTGCGGAGCATTCTTACCACAATATCAACCTCGTCGGTATACTCGCAGGCATCATTTACTGCAACACCGGTAAACTGCGGTACAAGCACATAGCATGGATTCTTGGCCTGCGATTGGGCTGTTGCCCATACCAATGCGCCATAGCCCTGTGTCAACGGAGCGGTTACATCAGACCCCGGTGTGCTCGCATCAGCCATGAAAAGCACCAAGGGGTATTTCTTACTCTTGTCTGCATCCTTGGGCGAATACAGATTATACTTCATGGTCTTACCGGTCTCGGCATCCTTGAATTCAAGCTGCTTGAACTCGGGCACTACGGTTTTGATCATAGCCTGCAACACCGAATCGCCGGTCTTGTCAATCACTGTGCCGGCACAGGATGTGCTGTCTGTTTTTTCCTGAGTCTGATCCACAGCGGCCTGCGCTTTCTTGGAATTGTCATTACCTCCACAAGATGTTGCTATAATCGGCAGAGAGCAAACCAATGTCAGCGACAGAATCGTTTTCAAAGTCTTTTTTCTGAATTTCATATTTATAAAGCTGTTAAATGTATTTATTTTATCAGTAATTATAAAGGCTTACTTATAATAGATGCTTTTAATGATAAAAAAGTTCAGTGACAGACATATAAAATATCAAATTCAGAGAGTATTCCCTACCCTATACCACAAAAAAATCGGGCGACCATACACAGGCCACCCGACACATAGACATGATATAATCTATAACTAACATGATATAATCTATACTGCTATCTGTTACCAACCCTCGTTTTGAGTAAGGTTTAGGTTGCGCTCCATCTCTACCAACGGTATGGGCCACAACTCATGGCGGCTCTGATAGGAGCGTGTGTACATCAGGTCGCCGAAAATATCGGTTGCATTCTTTACCGATTTTTCAAGCAATCCCCAGCGTCGTAAATCCCAGTATCGCTGGCCTTCACCGGCAAGTTCAAAGGCACGCTCGCGTTGTATGCGCAACGCCATATCTTCTTTGCTGCCGACATTCATCCACTCGGCACCGGAGTTAAGACCGGGCATACCTACACGGGCGCGTATCTTGTTGACCTCAGCCACTGCCTTGTCCGTGGCTCCGCTCTCATTATATGCCTCGGCAAGCATCAGTATCACATCGCCAAGACGTATTAGCGGAAATTCGTATGGTGTGCGGTTATACTCGCCCCAGTATCCGTCAAGGTTGCCTGTCGGAATCCATTTGCGCCAGAAATATGAATTCCAACCTTCTGAGTTGCGGATAAATGCCATTGCTTCCATCGGGGCTCCACCTTGTGTCGGGTCGGCAAGCACAAACTGCTTGTCCATAGGATTTGAACCGGCATCAGTACCGAGATAATGCGAGTAAGGAGTAATCACATTGAGGCTCAGGCGAGGGTCGCGCAGACGATAGGCGTCCATTACTTTTGTTGTGTCGCAGTCGAGCGTTGATGTCACGACGGTGCTGCCCTGATCAATCGCAACGCTCATATATTTGCGGCGGAGCTGTGAATCTCCGTTATTGAAACCGGGAAAAATGCTATCCCAGTCAAACGGTGAGCCGTCAAGGTTCTCGTACATATCCACAAGTGTGGTAGATGGGACAATACAGTTGCTTGCGATAAGGCGCATGGTCGACTTGTTGCCGAAATATGAAACTATGTCAAGAGCATATCCTGCAGTGTTCCCGTCTATCGACTGAATTGAGAAAATCATTTCCGGACTGTGGTTGCCGTTGTATAGGCGGAACAGTTCGTTGTAGTCGGGGTGAAGCGAGTAGCCGTAGTTGTTGGACTTGTTATAGACAATTTCCTCAAAATCGTCAACAGCCTTGTCCCACTCCCGGTTAAACAAGTACACTTTACCACGCAGTGCATAAGCGGCACCTTTGGTGGCGCGGCCGAGGTCGGCGGCGTCCCGGCTTACCGGAAGTTTTTCTATGGCTTCCGTGAGGTCGTCGATTATGTGACGGCGTATCTCATCCTCCGGACTGCGCGGGGCATTGAGGTTGGCAAACTGTTCGTTTATGTCACACGTTTCGTCATAGTACGGCACACCGCCCCAGCAGTTGAGCATACGGAAATAAGCCATCGCACGCAGGAATTTAGCCTCGCCGGTCACGCGGTCGATAGTCTGCTGACTGATAGGCATACCCGCCACATTGCGGATTACGGTGTTGGCACGATGGACAAGTTCGTAAAGATACTGCCAATGGTTCTGCACACCGCCACTGTTGGAGGCGAACGATGTTCCGCGAGATATGTCCGACCACGGTGTAGTGCCGTCGGCAAGGTCGCTGCACATATCGAAAGTGAACTCCATGCCGAAACACCAGTTGGCTTTCATCGCTGCATACATACCTACGGCAGCCTGACGTGCATGATCTTCAGTCTGCCAGAAAGTCTGTCCCGACATCTGGTCGCCGGGAACATAGTCGAGGCTCTCACATGCGCTTAAGAGCAGCGCGCAAGCTGCGATTGTTATTTTAATCTTATGTTTCATCGTGATTAGAATGATATGTTGAGTCCCACTGAATACTGACGGATTGCCGGATAACCTACATTGGCTCCGATTTCGGGGTCGAGTCCGGGGAAATCGGTGATTGTGAACAGATTGTCAATGCTTCCGTAAATTTTCAGGTTCTCCACAAAGAATTTCTTTGTAATCTTCTTCGGGACAGTATATCCGAGCCGGATATTCTTGCATCGGAAATATGCGGCGTTATGCACAAAAGCGTCACTGGCAATATTATTTTTGCCGTTGGCATTGTTTCGCAGAACAGGATAAATGGAATTGTATGGATTTTCAGGTGTCCATGCGTTGTCGGTTATGTCCTTTATCAACGACTGGCCCATTACGGTCACGAAGCGGAAAGCCTGGTTGTTGTAATATACCTGATGGTTGCCTACGCCCTGAAACAGGACACTGAAATCAAAATTATTCCAGTTTAATCCCAAATTGGCGCCGAAGGTTAAACGAGGGAGTGTGCCATGACCTATCTCCACGCGGTCGTTAGTGTCGAGCTTGCCGTCGCCGTTGGCATCACGATACAGGAAGTCGCCGAGTTCCGGTCGCTGATATGTAGCGAAATAGTTAGGGTTCTTATCAACAAGCGACTGCACATAATCAAGATCCGACTGGTCGCGCACTATGCGGTCTACTGTGATTACATACAGCTGATTGATAGGCTTACCTTCCTGTGTTTTGTAAACACCGCTTATTGATGACACATCGCCTTGAAATTTAGTAACCTTGTTTGTCACGAACCCCATATTGAATCCTACATTATACGCAACCTTGCCTATATTGTCGTTCCAACGTATGTCAAATTCGATGCCCTTATTGTTTACCTCTCCGGCATTCCGGTTAGGAACAACGCTTGTGCCATGTTCAAGGGGTGCCGGCAACGATATGAGTATGCCCTTCGTATCCTTGTTGTATATATCAACCGAGCCGCTGAGACGGTTATTAAGGAAAGTATAGTCTATACCTATATTGGTCATGTAGGTTTTCTCCCATGTCAATGCCGGATTGGCAAGAACTGTCTGCGCAAGACCTCCGGCAATATTGCCGTTGAGGATATAATTTGCGGTTGCGAACAGTGACTGATACATATAGTAGCTTGTAGTGGCATTGTTGCCTAACGAGCCATACGACGCACGGAGTTTAAGTTGGTTGAGCCATGACGATGTTCCGCGCATGAACTTTTCTTCTGAAATTCTCCATCCTGCCGAAATCGAAGGAAAATAGCCCCAGCGATGACCGGGAGCGAATTTGGACGAACCGTCGGCACGCAGATTGGCCTCAAGCAGATAACGGTTGTCCCAGTTCAGGTTGATACGTCCGAAACAGGAACGCATCGCCCATTCATTATAGTTGCCTGTTATGCTTCCGTTGGTCATACCGGCGTCGATGGCACCCAATGACGGATCAACGAGGTCGTATTTTATGAAGTAGTCCTGATCATATTTGTTGTATTCCTGACTCATACCGGCTAATACCGATGCTTCAAGTTTGCTTACATTGAATTCATATCGGGCTGTTACTTCCGAAGAACGGAATGTATTGCGATAGTTGTAACGGCGTATATATGTACGCACCACGCCCTCACGGATAAGCACCGGACCATCGAAAGTGAAACGGTACAGGTTGCGGTCGGTAAGATGATGCTCTATGTTACGCTCCCGGTAGTTCATGGAGAAAGCTCCTTGAATAGTCAGTCCTTTTATCGGCATAAGACGCGCGTAGATTTTACCTACCATGCGCTTTGTCTTGACCGGATATTCATCTTTGTAGAACCACTGCCTGCGGTATGGATTGGCGTTGCTCACGTTTTCCTCCTCCGGGTTCTGTATGCCGCCATAAAGTCCGGTGGCCGGGTCATACAGCGTCATGCCGGGCACGGTATTGAACGCACCGTAACCGAAAATGACATCACCCCCTGCCGCGGCATTTTCTGCCGACGGGTTATTGGTGTCATAATACCCGAACAGATTTGTTCCGACACTTATCCACGGCTTTATATTGATGTCAAGGTTCGTGCGCATCTGGTAGCGCTCATAATCCGTATGATATACCATACCGGGATTGTTGATATAACCGAGCGAGAGGTTATAATTCACAGTTTTCGTTCCTCCGGTAATTGCAAGATTATGATTTTGCACCACCGACGGGTTGCGGTAGATATGATCCTGCCAGTCGGTATTGGGATATATGGATGGATTGCGTCCTGCGTCGTTGCGCCACTCGTCGATTTTGCCTTGTGAGAAGCGTGGTGCCTGACCGTTGATTATCAATCCGGCATTCTGTATTTCCATGAAATCCGCATAATCGGTCACAAGATTAAGACGCTTGGCTACGGTTTCAAACGATACATTGCCACTGTATGTAACTCTCGGAGCCCGTTCCGCACCGTGACGCGTGGTTACAAGAATAACACCGTTTGCAGCTCTTGAACCATAAATGGCCGAAGAAGCCGCGTCTTTAAGCACCGATATATTTTCTATATCCTGAGGATTGATGTCGCTGAGGGCTATTCCTGTCATCCCGTCAACAACCACCAGTGGAGCTGCATTGTTGAGTGTGCCGAGCCCTCGCACCGTTATATTCTGAGATTCAAAACCCGGAGTGTTGCCACCGGAATTTGTTACCGTCAGTCCTGCGGCAAGTCCGGCAAGCGCGTTTGTGGCATTTGTAATCGGACGGTCTTCAAGAGCGTCTGCACTGACCGAAGATACTGCGCCGGTCAAATCGACTTTCTTTTGTGTCGCATAGCCTACAACAACCACTTCATCGAGATTGGAATAAACGGGCGTAAGCTTAACGGTGAGATTGGCGGCATTCTTGTTGCTTGCCTTCACTACTCTGTCAACATATCCGGTATATGAAATTTTCAATTTACACGGCAGTACGACATCCGATACCACAAAACGTCCGTCAGCATCTGTAACTACTGCATTATCCGGATTATCAGACAGTACTACCGAAGCCCCTATCAAGGGGATTCCGTTTGTATCAAGCACAGATCCGGAGATTCTTGCGGTGACTGATTTCTGTACACCTTCGCTATCAGAAGCCTGTTGCGGATATACAGCTACAGTACCCATACACATTAGCACAGCAATGATTGGTATAATCTTCATTATTTGGTATAGCTCTTGGCGTGTGTTAAAAGTAAACACACTCTTAATTCTGTGCAAATTTATCTGCAATTATTCAAGTGTCAAAGCGGGTGTAAATAAACGACAGAAATATGATAATCAAGAGCACAAAAACGGGACGCCGATATCCACGACGTCCCGCAACATTAAAATCCGTCATTTCATTCTATCTGTATAACCAGATAATTGGACATGCTCCAGAATTTTTCATGGTTGGTTATGGTCAATATTTTGTTTTTATCCACTTCTTCTATTAAATAAGAATCTTCGGGATGATTTGTATAAATCTTCACTTTATTTGAGCGCAGATCCAAGGTATCCATTTCCCGTTTGTCGCCGGTGTTAAAGAATCCGCTGTCAAAATCGCCTTTTAGCAGTTTTGATTTTCGCAGAAATCCGGTTTCAATAATATGATGCTCCTTGAGTTGAGATTTTGTAGCTATGACATAGTAACAAGTATTCAGCTCGTTTTCAAGACGCGCTGATGTTGCCTGAGCCTCATCAAGACTGTTGTTGACATTCTCAACAGTTGTATTAAGCGAATCCACCTCTTTGTTCAGTGTGTTGATGTGCTCGTTCGCTTTTAGCAACTGTTCTCTAAAGCCTTCAATCTCCAGGGTTTGACCGTCAATCTGATTGCGCAATGCCTCTATAGTACTTTTAAGGTCGTCGGTATAAAGAGCCGATTCCTGCAGACGGTTCTCCAGTTCCACCAATCTGTTGCGTCGCTGCTTAAGGGCCTCTTTCACAGCCGCCATATCAGACAGCAGCCGCGCCCGCCGGTCCGGTTGCTCCATAGATTGGGAACCGACAACAGACATTACACTCTCAAGGTGCTTGATCTGATCCATGCTGATTGTAATTTCCTTGACAATAGCAAGTAATTGATCACGCTCTTCCAGGGCGGCAGCCAATTCCTGCTTTGATGCCTCCATCAAAGATTGCTGGGCTTTTGCCTGCTCCTTGTTTGCGCATGACGATATCAGCATGGCGATCAGGGCTGCTATGATTATGAGATATTTCATGATTGACGATGATAATGTACAAATATAGTAACTTTTAATTGATTTTCACATCGGTTGCTAATAAACAACATAAATGTGTAAATAAACGAATATGTACAAATTTGCAGTTTTTGAGTATGAACACTAACTTTGCATCATGAAATCAATCGAGAACAAAACATCACTGATACTGGATCTTTTCTTTTGTCTGGTCTTCATCCCGATACTCGTTTCGTTGGGTCCGGCACACTATTGGTTCCAACAGTGGCCGCTGTTCTCGTCCATAGCCTGTGTGTATCTTTATGGCTGCTATTTCCTGTTGATGAAAATCAACATGCCAAAACTGCTCATATCAAAGAAATACTACAATATAGCCGGTGTAATAGCCATATTGGTAATCATCACATACCTGATTTCGCTCTACCCATTGCCCGACATGGATTTCGTCACTCCGGCTCTAAGCGAATATCAGACTCAGCTCAGAAATTTTGAGGTATCCTTGACATTATGGCTCATGTTTTCGCTTGTAATGGGATATGCCCTTACAATTTCATTTGTTAAAGAGCTTTACGACCAGCTGTTGTTGAAAAAGAAAATCGAGGCCCAACGCGACAAGGCAACACTTGCCCTGTTCAAGGCTCAGATAAGTCCACATTTCATGTTCAACACGCTCAACTCCCTATACAGTCTGGTGATAGGCACTTCTGAAAAAGCCGAAAACGCATTCATCAAGTTCACCGAACTGCTGAAGTACTCATACGTGACGATAGAAAAGGAACTCGTCACACTAAGCGATGAAATTGATTACATACAAAACTACATAGACCTGCAGATTATACGCCTGAATAAATGCACCGTGGTCGAATGGGAATATGATGTTGACAACAATCAAATCAAAGTACCGCCTATGCTGATGCTGACTTTTGTTGAGAACGCATTCAAATACGGCGCATCAACAAACCGAAATTGCCTGATAAGCATACACCTCACCGTAAAAAACGGCAACCTGCATTTTGAAACCGCCAACAACATAATCAAACATGCCGATGAATTCCGCAAAGACATGCCTGTAGGCATAGAGAATTGCAAATCACGGCTCATGACTTTATTCCCCGGAAAGCACTCCCTCACGACGCTTGAGGATAACGGGGTATTCAAGGTATCATTAAATATACAATTAAGCTGATATGGAAACCAGAATCAAATGTGTGGCAATAGATGATGAACCTCTTGCCCTTGATATCATAGAGAAATTTTGTCAGCGTATAGGAGGTGTGGATCTTTCTGTATTTTCAGATCCGGCACTGGGTGTGGAGATGATAAGGAAAGAGAAACCTCAAATAGTGTTTCTCGACATCGAAATGGAAAATATCACAGGCTTGACAATAGCCTCTCAGCTACCCGAAGATACTTGCTTTATTTTCACAACGGCATATCTCGAATACGCCTTTGACGGTTATGAACTCGACGCAGTTGACTATCTGCATAAACCGTTTGCCTTTGCCCGTTTCCAAACAGCATTTTCCAAAGCTCTGAGACGTATCAAAGGCAATGTTGCTGACAATGATTCGAGCATATTGGTGAAAGAAGAATACAACAATGTCCATATACCATTGGCAGAAATACTGTATATAGAAGCCATGGAAGGGTATGTGAAGATATATAGGGAAAACGGTGAATGCACCATATCACGGGTAATATTGAAAAACATAGGGAATCAATTGCCCGAAAAAGATTTCATAAGAATACACCGCTCATTCATCATCCAAAAATCCAAAATCAAGAGCTTTAACAAAAGAGAGATAAATCTGAAGAATGGTAAAGTGCTACCGATAGGCAGACAATATTCTGCAGATGTTATGGCTCAACTGTCTTAGAGCTTGTTTAATAACAAATGTCTTAATAATGGAATCTCACGATATTTCAGAACTCATAAACGACCTTATACCCAAAGTAGAGTCATCAGTTCCCGAAACCGGCGATTTCACTCAGGTATATTCCGAATATAAAAACAAAGACCGTTCGTTATGCCTTACGGATGTAATGCTTAAAGTGGAACCTCTGCCCAAGCATATCGAGGATTACGGTAATTACAGATACCTGACCTGTGTAGGCTACAAACTGCCTGCGCCGATAAAAAGTTCATGTATTCTATTGAAAGGAAATAAAGCAGAAATTTTGAAATTATTGCATGACGAATCGCTGGTCGAACGGATGAAATCGGTAATCAGGAATTTAAGTGATAATCTGAAGGATGTTTAACATATTTAATTATGATTGAAACTGAACGAACCATATTACGCAGATGGAAAGAAGACGATGCCGCTGATCTTTATCGCTACGCGTCTGACAGCCGTGTAAGCGAAATGGCTTTATGGCCACGCCACAAATCAGTTGAAATGAGCCTTTATGTTATAAGGGAATTTTTTATACCAAACGACCAAAACTTTGCAATATCAGATAAGGAAACAGGTGAGGTGATAGGCTGCATAGGCCTGGTTCCGGCAGGAGAAGAACATTATGATTTAGCCCCGGCAGAACGCGAGATAGGATATTGGATAGGGTATCCGCATTGGGGCAAAGGATTAGCTACAGAAACTCTTAAATCATTGTTGGAATATTGCAAAGAGTCGCTTGGCTTGAAATCTGCCATACTTACCATTGACGAGAACAATAAGGCATCGCAAAGGGTTGCTGAAAAATGCGGATTCATACAAATAGACAAATTCATGCTTGACGGCATTACGACCTTGGCATATAGATTGAAGTTTTAAGAGCTTTAATAACAAGCTCTAAGCACCGCGCCCCAAAGAGTGTTTGTACTCCCGGGGCGCGGATTGAATCTACTTTACCTTATACAATCATTCGGGGACATATATTATGTCGCCGTTTTCAAGTTCGTAGGCTGTACCTACCCGTTTGCCTTTATTACCGTTTGAATTATTATCCTCAGCGGGGGTGTAACGATTGATTTTTTCGCCCTCCTTGGTGATAATCTCCATATTTTCCTTACCGGGATTTTTCACCATGGTAAAGTCTTCCTGCGAAAACATTTCAGTCATGTTATAACGGCTGACGAGTGCCACCATCAGCGCCACTGCAAATACCATAGCCACATCAAACAGATTGCTTACCACGCTCATTGGGTCGGAATCCTCACTGCTTCCTAATATACGTCTGCGTCTCATTGTTTCTTTGCGGCTTGTTTTGTTACTTCTGCAAGGTATTCGAGCATGGTGATGTTTTTAACAGACCAACGTTCTTTTACCTGCTGTGTTATAAATCCTATAGCGCTTACAACCAGACCAACCACTGTAGTTGCGAATGCGACCTGCATATTGTATGCCATCGAGGCAATATCACCCGAAGCAAGTCCTACAAGAGCAGGCCCCATAGGAATAAGCGTACCCATCAAGCCGAGTATAGGTCCCATTTTGGTAAGCATCTTTGAGGTTGACAACTCTTTGGATGCTTCAATCTCATACTCCGATAGGATGAGTTCGATGCGGGCCTCATTTCCACGATTTTCTACAATCTGCTTGGCATACGACACCAACAGATTCTTGGGTTTGGCAGGAAGGTTAGCGCTGAAGTCATCGTATGTTTCAGGGGTCAGTTGCCCGACACTGTTATAGAACGGTATAGAGATTTTCTTCTGCTGCATGTACTGGCCGAAGAAAGCGCCGATGAGAAATATGGCACGTATGAAAAAGAAGATTAGAAGTACAATCACCGGAACGAGCAGTCCGGTAGAAATCCAATAGAGGATGTTAGATATTACGTTCATTGTATTGTATTTTATTCTGTTTTCTTTTGAAAATAATGTAACCTGCCGCAGCTCCGGCTATGAGCACGGCCATTACCCCGGCGAGAGTTTTCCACTCCACCGAATCAATGCCGGCAACGGCCGTGCGGCCATTTACGGTGGCTATTACACCGAGCAGAGCTATCAGGGCATTTATCATAAAAATGAGTTCGAGCCGCAAATCTTTTTCAGGCAGAATCCATTTGAATATACATGACATAACCACACCTGTCAGGAATACGGCCGAGGCCAAGGTCCACGCAATTGCCGAGAAACTCATTCCGGGAAAAGCAAATATCACTCCAACCAGTAAGGCCAGCAACACCGGGAATATCAAAATTCCAGGAATCCATTGAGTCACCGCCTGAAATATGATATTGGTTTTAGACAAATATTCACCGGCCAACCGCTTTGCCGACAAAACGCAAAAACTGATCTGCAGGAATACATCTGCCGTAAGAAGCACGGCTATATCAAGCATGAGTTCAGGGTCATTAATCCATATATCAATCTGAGTTTTTGATTGGCTAATCGCATATTTCAACGACATGCCTGTAAACAGAGCCAAAACAAGATATACGGTGGCCTGTCCCCAAAGGGGAAGATAGGTCAGTTTCAGCACAACACTGAAACCGACCAATAACATTATTATAGTTATTACTATCTCCATTATTCCTCTGATTGTTTTTTGCGTCGACGGATGAAGAACACCATCAATACCAGGGCTATCAATACCACAGCACCTACAATTATACCATTTATATGGCTCGTTATCTTGTCCATAGCATTCAGCTCTTCCTTCTGCATCACCATACCGTCGTTGTCAGCTCCTGTATTCTCGGCACGGATAGTACCGATATTCTGATTATACTGAGCGGCGGTTGCCTTGGATACATTCGATGATATGAATTCACGCAGTTTGGCATTGTCGCACACAAAGCCAGAGCACGAAGGTTGATACTCGTTCACTATTTCGGTATGCAGCTCGGCGAGCGTCTTTATTTGCTCGGCGGTAGCGTTCCACATTCCTTTGCGCGCGGTTTCGAGCATAACGGCAGTTATTTCCTCAATTGCGGCAGGATTCTTCGAGGTGAAATAATCTTTAGTTCCGAGGTTGAATTTATCCTTGACGTATGTATCATAAATATCATCCCACAGCTCGTTGTCGATTACGTCGGGTTTCATGACATTCCAGCCGTATGTATTGCGTACAATATCGGCAAAACCCGATGCGTCCCCTGCCCCGCCTTTCATCTTGTTGCGTATGTAGGCGGGATTGAGTATGGTGGTACGGCTCTCTACGCCAATTGCTTCCTTCACTTCCTGCATTCGGGCATGATTGCGGTTGCGGTAGTCGCTCAGATAAGCATCAGGGTCCTTGCCGGTGACATTCTTCACAGCAAGGTTCATGCCACCCATGAATTCATATACATGATCAAGGCTGAGAGCGCCCCAGGTGTTGCTCTGGCGAGGCTGCACCACAACATCGGTGCTTGTAAGGGCAGCCTCAAACGCATAATCGCGCATCTTCTCCCAGTCTTCCTCACTGCCATATATAGCACCCATGTTATTGATGTAAGTCCTGGCAATTTCCGATGAATTTTCCCATCGGTCACCGGCCTCTACCATACCCTGGATACCACTGCCGTAATTACCGTTTACACCGCCGAAAACTCGCGCTGTAGAGAGTTCGCGGGCTTCCTTGGGCGAAACACCCTTATCAACAAGGTGGCGTTCTGATTCCACTACACCGTCGGCTACAAAATTCGGATAATCCTTATCATCGGCCTCGGCAGCCATCTTTACAGCTCGGCTTATAAGGAACAGACGCGATGCAGCAAGGTCGCGCAGCTGGCCTGAAGTCTGTACAACGACGTCAATTCGCGGACGGCCAAGCTCTTTCGAGGGAATTAGCTTAAGATCGGTAACACGACCGAATGGATCTCTTACCGGCTCTACGCCAAGCATATACAGCACCTGAGCTATCGTGGCACCCTCGGTCTCGATAAACTCGCTGCTCCACAAGGTGTAGCTCACCTTACGGGGTATTGAGTCGCCGTGAGCTTTGCGATACATGGCTATTGTATTGTCGGCAAGCGATTTGCCCTTTTCCCATGCAACGGCAGACGGAGTTTCCTCGGCGTTCACGGCAAACATGTTGCGACCGGTAGGCAGTATGTTGGGATTCAGCACAGGGTCACCACCCGAGGTGGGTGCGATATATCCGCCACTTAGAGCATTCATCATGGATGAGAGTTCGGCTCCGGGACTATTGCGCAGGGCTTCCTTATAAGCGTTTACATTTTTCAACGCACGTTCAACTTCAGTGATTGCAGTGGCAAATTCAATTTGCTTGGGTGAATATTCTTTGCGCGACATCATACCGCCCATCTTGCCCTTCATTCCAACATGGCCTGAGGCTGCCGGCTTGGCACCTTTGCCTTTTTTCATTGCGGCCTCCATCTTTTTCAAGGCTTCCTCGTCGGCACCCATTTTTTTAGCCATTTCAATAGCCTTTTCGGGAGACATTCCGGCTTTGCCCATCATGGATTTCATAGCCGATGTATTTGGACGGTCGGCAATCTTTGCTGTTTCTTCACGGTTTGACGGCATAGCCATCGAACCCATTACCATCATACGCGACAATAAATTTTTAGAGTCGTTGACCGACTGCATTATAGTGCGCGCGCTGTCAAGTTCGGCAGGACTTACAGAGGCCACACGGCAAATATCGGCATCTTCCACAATTTTTGAACTTCCAAGAATTGTATTTACAACCGACTTGGCACGATTACCGTATTGCTGAGTGAACCTTGCTCGCTGGCGGTCATAATCAATTGTGGTACGTCCTTTTAATTTATCGAGATTATAAAGGCTGTAAGCCACGGGATCTACTGTCATAGCATAAACGGTAGAGTTAATGTCAGCATCCTCGTATGGCACTCCCATAACGTACAGAGCGCCTGTAATCTTCTCGTTAGCAAGTTCTTCGGCAAAGTTCTCGATACGTGCTATAACATCGGCATCGTATGGACGGCTCAAGATACTGTCGAGTCTAAGCTCGCGGTGTATACCCAGCTCAACGGCATATTTCTTAACGAGAAGCGAAGCCTTGTCAACAGCCGCTTTGTCTGCCTTTTCGGCTCCTGCATATTTATTGTATGATATAATTGCGTCATTCAGGTTCTTGTATATACCGCGTACCTCACTCTCCATGAACGGAGGGGTGAGATAATTGATTATACCGGCGTATGAACGGCGTTTTGCAGTCATGGCCTCACCCACATTGCTTGTTGAATACAGGTAGAAATGTGGCATGGTGCCCACAAGGCGGTCGGGCCAATCCTCGCTGCCGAGAGCCACCTGCTTGCGTGGTGTGAATTCAAGGCTGCCATGAGCGCCGAAGTGTATCAATGCGTCGGCGCCGAAACCATATCGTGCCCACAGATATGATGCTACGTAATTGTGAGGAGGTGCAGCATCTGTACCATGAACTATCTTGAAATCATCATCGCCAAGCCCGGCAGCTGTCTGAGGTATAAGCACGACATTGCCAAATCGCAGACGGGCGATGGCAATATTGCCGTCGTCGGTCTTGAGCCCGTGGCCCGGGAATGAACCGTCGATACTGTCAATTTGCTCTCTCATGCCGGTTGAAAACGAATTGCCGCACCATTTGTCATAGTCCTCCTTACTGATTATCTCGGTGGGATTATTGGCTACGAAGTCGGCTTTAGCCCCTATGGCATATTCATTGAATACCTTTCCTTCTTCGTTTATCATTCGCTCAAGTTCTTTAGCATCAGCCGGCAGATTTCCAACATTATAGCCCTCGGCTTTCATCCTTGTGAGCAGATTGAAGAGCGACGGAGCCACCTCCATACCTTCGGCAACAAGGGCATTCTGCCCGGGTCCTTTGAAATAGAATACAGCCACTTTCTTCTCATTGTTGGGCTTGGATTGCAGGTCAAGGTAGTTGCCGACAGTCTCTACAAACTCATCAAGACGGTCGGGAATGGCCTGAACGTATGGCAGGCCGTCTTCGCCCTCATAATGAGCGAAAAGCGCAAACGGGCGCACGGCACCGTCAATTTCGGGAGTCACAACACTTTGTGAAAGAAAGCCGCCGTTCATGCCCATCTTGTCATCCATCCATTCATCATAATCGCGATTGACATTCAGCGGCGAAAACAAGGGTATGTTTTTATTTTCGAGATAATTAACCACCATATCGCCCATGCGTCCGTGAGCCATGTTGATTACTGCAGCCACAGGAATTGAGTCGGCATGGCCGCCCATTATAAACTGTTGGATTGAATTTACAGGGTACACGATGTGACCGGCCTGCTCAAGCGATGCCACAAGACTGTCGGCTACACCCATCTGCCCGGTGAGCAGTATCCGCTTGGCCGAGTCGGCATACTTATTCTTATCTTTAAGGAATTTTTCATATTCGGCTACTGAGTTAAAGGCTAATTCTTCATCGCCGGGATAATATATTAATGACGACACATAGCCGGCGGGGTCGCCCGGCATCTCGGCAAAGAAACGTTTGCTGTCTATAAACTTACGCACATATCGCAGAAGATTCCTGTAGTTGTTCTTACCTCCTACAAGATATTGCTGAAGAAAAGTACGGTCAACAGAATCAACCGACACTATTAGATTTTGCGGATTTGTAGCGGCAGTTGTAAGCACCGGTGTACCGTTTTCGGCAACATCAGTCAAGGCCTGACGCTGCTCCTCGGTGATGCGCAGGCCCATGCCGTTGACAAAAATCATATCATATTTTGCAGCTTTATCGAGCTGCTCTACCGGCAATTCCTCTATTTTTATGAAACTGTTGTCGTTGGCCTTGGATATCTGGCCAAGTGCTATGGCCTGATAATTCACGAAAGCTATGCGGGTGGAAGATGCCGTGGCCTTCCATACAAAGATTGCACCGATAACCAATATCAGTGCCGTAAGTGATAATAAAATTATTTTTTTCTTATTCTTCACAATCATATATTCAGTTGATTACTTTACCATTTTATCAATATCAAGTGATAAACCTATTGCAAAAGAAATACCCGTGGTAGATGGTGTGCTGCTGTAATTGTATTTGGGCACGTAATTGAAAAGGTTATCAATCGTGGCTATCACATCTATGCCTTTCCAAATGCTCTGGGTGATGTTTAGCTTCCACATAGTATAGGCCGGATATTCCACCCTTACAGTTTCATCGTATGATGATGCTGAAACAAACTCATCTACCGCCACTTTTGACAGCACTCTGCCGTTCAGAGCCACCATGAGGCCGTAATTCTTCCAGTTTTTTGCATAATCCAATCTTACAGTCGCGGTATGCGGGCGTGTGGAGGCTGTATAGGGTTCGCCCTTACGTACATGTTCGTGAGTATATACGTATGATGCACGCGCACCGAATCCAAGGGTGGATTTCCACGATACATTGGCATCGAGCCCGCTGATAGTCATCTTGCCTATGTTGGTGTAGACCATACCGTTCATAGCCTTGTTCCACACTGTGGTTATACGGTTGTCAACAAGATTGCAGAAGCCACCCAAAGTAGCGTTGAACAGACCGCGGGTATACTCGGCCGACAACTGAAAGTTATTGCTGCTCTCCGGTTTAAGGTCTTTATTACCATAAATCATGAATATGCCGGCCATGTCAAAATCCATATACATCTCTTTGAGTGTGGGGGCACGGAAACCACCGGCATACGAACCTCTGAACGAGAAGCGGTTGAATTTATACATGGCATTGACTCGCGGCGAGAAGTGTTTCATGTCTGACTCTGAAAAATAGTCGTATCGTCCGCCAAGAATAAGATTCAGATTCTTATGAAAATTCAAGTCAATCTGCGCGAAGCCGTCGGCGGTTATCTGCTTTTTGTTACCATTGTCGGCAAACTGGTAAGTCATGAGGTAATCTCTCATCACATCTCCACCCACAGTCAGAATATGTTTATCGGCAAATGTATGATTCAAAACCGCCTTACCTATGTTCTGGGCATTTGAATAGTCGCGCACATCAAGTCGGTTGGCTATCATGTAGTCGCTCTTGTCATACTGGTCGTATGAATAGCTCAGTTCAAGGTTTGTAGCCTTTGAAAAGTCATATACGCCCTTCAGGCCTGCTGACAGGTCGCGGTAACGGTCGTGGGTGGTTTCTGCTGAATTCCTTTCCCTGAAGAAATATCCCACGCGGCCTGTGAATTTAAGTTTATCAGTCACCTTAAATGTAAGACGGTCTTTGATATTATATGTGCGACCTCCGTAGAAGCGGTTGTAATCGCCCTGATTCTTCATATCATACGAGTCGATATGAGTATACTGGGCAGACAGCGAATTGGAGATTTTCCATGTATTGAATCCGAAATTCAAACCGTATCGCTGCTCGTTATGTTTGCCATAACGGGCGTTGACATTCATTGACCAAGGCTCGGAGCTTTCACGGCTTATAATATTGACAACTCCGCCCACTGCATTTGAGCCGTAAAGCGATGAAGCCGCACCTTTTACAATCTCCACCTTACCGGCATCATTAAGATTGAGTCTGCTGAAATCAACATTGTCGAGGGTTTCGCCGGCCACTCTCTCGCCATCTATCAGAAACAGCACCGCATTTCCGCCAAATCCCTGCATATTCAACGACACTTGCTGATTCATTGAGTATGAAAATTCTATACCCGGCAGTTCTGATTGGAGGAGGTCACTGATATTTGTGGCATCACTCTTTCTTATATCCGCGCCCGAGATAACTCGTGTGAGAACCGGCGAATCTTTAAGCAGCTTGGGGGTTCTGGTACCGGTAACCACCACCTCGTTCAATGTCATGTCCCACACCTTTTCGAGTGAGTCGAGCATTGCCTCGGAGTCTGCCTGAGCAAAGACCTCCGGTTGCATCATTCCCAATAGTAATAATGTGATAATGTTTCTTTTCATCATAAGGGATAAACATATTGGATGGACATATAAGCTTTTATACCGGCTGAATTCATAAAATCAGCAAGCTTGACAGCCGCTCTTTTGCCATCTTGCAACAGCAGTATATAAACTTTATCTGACATTGTATACTCTGGAGGCATGGTACTGGTATCTACATTGAGCCACCCCGACAACACCGGATTATAATAAGAATCGGCGTATGACAGATATCCGTCCATCATGGTCGACATGTCGGTTACGATTTTATCAGTAGTCCAGATATCACCTGCTCCCTCCACGTTACCGGCATCTGTCCATGCCCTGGCCTCGTTTATATCTGTAAGTGTTGTAGCAATCACTTTGGCATTGTTGGTCTTTGTGTCATAGCGGTGAACTGCGAAACTCCAATCGGACGGAGCCGGGTCATTGACATACAAAGAATCTATACGTCGGTTTTCAAAATCGATATATGTCCACGTTGTATAATCGGTGGCATTTATATAAATGAGTCCCGGCTTTGATTCTGTGCATACTTCCACAAAACCATACTCAGAGGTAGCTACAGGCTCATCATAAAGGTCACCCAATACATCGTTACATGACGGGAGCAGCATTGCTGCCACTCCCGATAAAGTGATGAGTATAAGCTTATTCATTATTCTGTAGCCGGCATCTTTCCGGTATGGAATTCAATAGAGAGACCACCCATTACGGCAGGTACTGAGAATGTGAACGTGGGATTTTCTTTGGCTACGTCGATTGTGCCTTCAAAAGAACATTCATATTCCTTTACATTTCCGTTCATGCCCATTTCAGTTGTTCCTTTACCCGAAACAGTAAACTTGCCGTCGGCATATTGTACAGTGGCTGCGCTTACCGAGAAATCGCCCCATGTATCTGATGAATACTCTACCTTGTAGGTATCGTCGGTGTTTTTAGTTATAAGTATTTGCTGGTCGTCGGCCATCATGCCCTGGAAGTATGTGCTTTTTGCTTCGGTATAGCCGCTGTATGTCCCGGGTACTACGATTTCAGCAGGAATATCGCCTTGCTTGAATTCGATTTTAAGCCCGCCCATTACCTGAGGACAAGAGAATGTGAGCGAAAGATCGTTTCCAACCAAAGAACCCTCAACAGTGCAGTCATATTCTTTGGCCGCGCTTCCGGCATGAGCCATGCTCGATTTTCCGGAACCTTTGATCAGTATGCTGCCTGCGCTTCCCGACAGGTCAGCACCGTTGATGGTCATTGTACCCCATGTATCGGATGTATAGCTAATATTTACCTTATTTACTTCTGAAGAAGTAATTGTAACCACTTGGTCGCTTGCAGCCATATTAGAGAAATACTGGCACGAAGCTAATGTGTATCCTGTGTAACGACCGGTTGTTTCTGCCGCAAGATTCTTGGGCTCATCATCGCTGCTGCATGACGACACAAAGGCCATCATAATCACCAGCAGAGAAAGTAGATTGATTTTTTTCATCTGTTTTTGGTAGTGTTATTATGTTTATTTTTTCCTGGTGCAAAGTTACTGAGTAATAAAAGTGCCATCAATTCCCACTTTTAGTGTTTTTGAATACCCATATAGCCTGAATATGGTAGATGCAATACAAGTATGGGTGGAAAAATACCCTACTTTAGGGGATTGTACATAACATTTAATGGTCGTAACTTTGCTTTGGGAAATATGGCCCGGATTTATCATGAAAGAAGCATCTACATATACACGTTTTGACATTCTGCGCGACATTATAGAAGATAACATAAGACTGCTTGTTGTACTCAACCGATTTGGTATCTCGCTTGGTTTCGGTGACAAGATTGTAGAAAGCGTCTGCAAGGGAAACGGAGTGGATACTGATACCTTTCTTGCAGTAATAAATTTTATCAGTGGCAAGAGCTGGGACTCTTATAAGGTATCGCTGCTTTCTCTTATCGGATACCTGCGTAACTCGCACCTGAGATTCACCGACTACATGCTGCCCTTGATTAAGAAAACCCTTATTGACGGACTGCATGAGGCCGAAAATCCCGAAATAGCTATAATCATTCTGCAATTTTACGATGATTATATCGAAGAAGTGAAGAAGCACATGGATTATGAGGATAGTGTGATATTCCGATATATTGAAGATTTGCTGAATGGTGTAATATCCGATAAATTCAAAATAACTGATTTCTCATTGGGCCATGACCACATGGCAGCCAAGCTCGATGACTTGAAGGAACTGTTCATATATAAATATAAGCAAACAAACAACGAAACCATCAATACAGCACTGATTCATCTGATGATGTGCGGCAGGGAATTGGTACAGCATTGCGAAATAGAAAATAAACTCTTGTTTCCGCAGGTTGAGAAGCTCGAACACGAACTCAAGACCCGAAAACCTGAAAATACAACTCATAACGAATCCGACACAGAAGCCGATTCCACAACCCTTACCGACAGGGAAAAAGAAGTGCTGAGGTGGATTGCCCAAGGCTTGTCAACCAAAGAAATAGCCGACAAAATGTGTCTGTCATTCCACACAGTCAATTCATATCGCAAGAACATAAGCGAGAAGCTAAACATCCATTCGGTAGCCGGCATGGCCGTTTATGCAATCCTGCATCATCTTATTGACATAAATGAAATTGATATACCATAGAAAGGCCATAATTTGAAAAGTTTATAATTTAGCAAGGGGATGCACTTTTGAAATCAGTGTATCCCCTTGCTAAATTATAAACTTTTCAAAATGGCTACGATAAAAGTAAAATTCCGACCTTCGAATATCGCCGGTCACGAAGGCGCCATCTACTATCAGATTATTCACGAACGTAAACCGCGGCAACTTCTAACTGATTATCATGTATTTCCATCTGAATGGGACGAAACCCGTTCTATGGTTGTGACATCCCCCTCAAGTTCACGAAAACCATTTATTCTCTCAATAAGAGAACGAATAAGATGGGATGTGGAACGGCTTATCAAAATTGACAAGCGCCTTGATGCCGAGGGACTGGCATATACGCCGGAAGATGTGATTGACGAGTTCCGAAGATATGCCGACGAATACTCGGTATTTAACTTCATTGAAAACCTCATTGCCAAATTCAAGATGAACGGCAAGACAAGGACTTCTGAAACATACGCCGCCGCCCTCAACAGCTTCAAGAAGTTTCGCAAAAACGAAGATATAATGCTCGACAGCCTTACATCCAAGATAATGGAGTCTTACGAAGCATGGCACAAGCAGCGCGGTAACTCGCCCAACACTATCTCATTCTATACACGTATTCTCAGAGCTGCATATCACCGTGCGGTAGAAGACGATATTATCGAGAACCGAAATCCCTTCCGCCATGTGTATACCGGTGTGGAAAAAACTATAAAAAGAGCCATACCCCTGTTACACGTAAAGAAAATCAAGGCTCTCGATCTGTCGCTCGAACCTACTCTTGACTTTGCCCGCGATATGTTTCTTATGAGCTTCTACCTGAGAGGTATGAGTTTCATTGACATGGCTTTCTTGAAAAAGACCGACCTCAAACACGGTTATATAATTTACCGTCGCCGCAAGACCGGCCAGCAACTGACTATAGAATGGACCAAGGAAATGCAAAACATTCTTGACAAATACCCGGATAATCCCACGCAATATCTGCTGCCTATAATCAAGAGCGAGGGCATTAACGAACGATGCGCATACCGCAACATAGGCTACAACATAAACCACAGCCTTAAAAAAATAGCTGAAATGGTGGGCATAAATATTCCGCTTACCATGTATGTTGCCCGCCATTCGTGGGCTTCAGCAGCCAAATACAAGGGAATTCCGATAAGTGTGATCAGCGAAGGCATGGGCCACGACAGCGAGGCCACAACTCAGATTTACCTCGCCTCACTCGACACTTCTTTGGTCGACAAAGCCAACTCGCTCATACTGGCGTCGCTGTAGAACTAAGAAACTGTTTAAAATTTATTTTATCTTGTCTTTGAGAGTCTTGTCAATGTATTTTAGATATGGATTCAGTCATTTAGGAGCCACTAAACTCCATCATCAATATCAAAAATCCAAATGACAATCCTTCTCAAATCCTGCGACAAATAAATTTAAACAGTTTCTATGATCATACCCCGGGGCGGCCATGCGTCGGGGTTTTACTATTATATTCTGTTAAAAATAGCTGCACGGCTGCGCAATAAAGTATTTTTTTTTGTATTTTTGTAAGACATTACTTATCACATATATTTTTCACTTAAATCATGAAACACATACCAATCTTGTCGGCTGCACTGCTGGCTTCAGCCGCATCATTGTTTGGTGCCAACCGTGCACCGCTTCTTACCAATGTCGAACCTCCGTATTGGTGGGTAGGAATGGCCAACGACACCTTGCAGGTGATGGTGACCGGCAACCAAATAGCCAACGCAGATGTAAGCGTGGACTATCCCGGCGTGCGACTCGCCGAACAGACCACTCTCGAAAGCCCCAACTACAAATTGCTTTATTTCGTGATCGACCGCGACACCAAGCCCGGCACCATGGATCTGTCATTCAAACTGGGCAAACGTTCAGAAAAAGTGCCATACGAACTGAAAGCTCGTGACCGGGCAGCCACCGACTATACCGGCTTTGATGCTTCAGACGTGCTGTATCTGCTGATGCCCGACCGCTTTGCATCTGACGGTAAAAGCGGTTCGGCAAAATCACTGGAATACAACCCCGGGGTAGACCGCACCAACCCCAATGCACGTCATGGCGGCAATCTTGCCGGTGTGGGTCAGCATCTCGATTATCTTGACTCGCTGGGTGTCACCGCCCTATGGCTGTGCCCCGTGCTCACGAACGATATGCCCGGAGGTTCGTACCACGGCTACTCCACAACCGATTACTACAACATAGACCCTCGATTCGGCTCAAACGAAGAGTATCAGAAGCTGATAAGCGATGCTCACGGCAAGGGCTTGAAGGTGGTGATGGATATGATTTTCAATCACTCAGGCTCAAATCATCCCTGGATGAAAGATATGCCCTCGCGCGACTGGTTCAACCACCCCGACGGCGATGTGCTTACCAACTTCCGACTCACTACGGTTCACGACCCCTACGTGTCGCAGTACGACCTCGACCATACCGTCAACGGCTGGTTTGTACCCTCTATGCCCGACCTCAACCAACGCAACCCGCACGTAATGAAGTATCTTACGCAGAACTCAATATGGTGGATTGAATCGGCCAAAATCGACGGCATACGCATGGATACATACCCTTATGCCGACATGGACGCCATGAGCCGTTGGGCACACGATGTACTCACCGAATATCCCAACTTCAATATCGTGGGCGAATGCTGGTATGGCAGCGAGGCCGGCGGTGCATTCTGGCAGAAGGGCAACAAGATGAATCCCAAGGAAACACACCTGCCTACCGTTATGGACTTCTGGTACGTGCAGAATGGACGCGATGCGCTCAATGCCCAAACTGACCCTTGGAACGGTCTCAACAAGGTATACGACCACCTCTCGCAGGACTTCCTGTATGCCGACCCGCAGCATGTGCTCACTTTCCTCGACAATCATGATTCTGACCGTTTCCTGGCCGATATGCCGGCAGCCATCGACTCGCTGGGAGTATGGAAGCAGGCTCAGACCCTGCTGCTCACCTCGCGCGGTATTCCTCAGATATACTACGGCACAGAGTTGTTGATGAATGGCTCCAAGGAGGGTTCTGACGGATATGTGCGCCGAGATTTCCCCGGTGGATTCCCCGGCGATAAGGTCAATGCGTTTACAGCCGAGGGCCGCACCGAGGTGCAGAACGAAGCGTGGAATTTCCTTTCTAAAGTACTCAATTGGCGTCGTGGCGATGCTAATGAAGTGATTGCAAAAGGCTCGCTCAAGCACTTTATGCCGCAGAACGGTGTCTATGCTTACGAACGCCGACTTGGCAACAAGGCTGTAGTAGTGCTTATGAACGGCAACGATTCACCGCTCGACATCACTATGGAGCGCACCGCCGAGGTGCTTCCATACGGTTCTACATGGACCGACGCGCTAACCGGTAAGAAATTTACTGTAGAACAGCAGTTGCATTTCAATCCGCGTGAAATCCTCATCCTGCAGAATTGGTAATCAGCCAATAATCTGAATAAAATGCAGACAGCCGGTGACAATAGGCTGTCTGCATTTTTTATTTTTTCAAAACATGGTAAAGAATTTGCCCTACCGGCAGGCCTATGGATACTTTTTTGCTGATTTTGTAGTAAGGGGTGACTATCGGTTCGGCCTGATATCGGTTTGTTCCTACTTGTTGCACCGTCTGTACACCGGTCTGCACGCCCCATCGTTCATTGATCTGATAGTCTAAATATCCACCGAATTTCGATTGACCGTAATAGCCGATCATTGACGGCGGCATGGGCATACCGTTGGCCATCCGCGGCGGCCTGCCAAAATAATAATCGCCAAATACGGTAGCCGACAGCTTGGGGGTTAATTGGTATGATATGCTGCCATTAATACCATATTGGGTATGCAAACCCCTGAAATATCCGTATTTATTAACCATAGCCCCGGCATAGAATGTGAAATCGCCGGCCGACTGATATATGCCTAATGCCCCACTGTCGATCTGCATCAATCCGGGAAATGCAGTGGTACCGCCTAAAGCTACTATCTCGCCGCTACCCCAACTTAAAAGACGAGCCTGTCCGGGAGTATAACTCAGGTCGGGAACATGCAGATCAAGCGGATATGCAGCTCTGTATGGGAATAACATATCTGTTTCAGGATTATATTTCCACCTGTATTCCGCAGGATTTATCACTGTTGACATACTGTCGGGCATTACTGTTGACACCATTCTTACGCTGTCGGGCATAGCAGGAGCGATATTAATTGTTGAGTCCTTCAGCTCTGTTTGAGCAAAAGCCACTGTCGGCAACATAGCCATGAGCAATGACATATAATACTTGTACCTCATAACTCTTATTCTTTAACGGTTAACATATAGCCGAAGCCACGCTGATTTATTATACTGATATTCGTATCTGGCCTAAAAGCTCTGCGCAATTTGTGTATATAGCCGTGAAGTGAATTGCGGTTGCTAAGCTCATCGCGCCCCCAAACAGCTATCATCAACTCGGTTGCATCCACAGTCTTGCCCATATTGGCTGACAACTTTTTCAATATCCGTGTCTCGATGTTGGAAATTACAGTTTCCATGCCGTTTATAGAAAGCAGCTGATTGCTTGCATCGAAGCTGAAGTTTCCTATAGAATACACTAAATTTTCGGCCTTGTTGCCGGCCATATTCCTCAGCAGGGCCTTGACCCTGACAAGCAGTTCCCTGAGTTCAAACGGCTTTTTCAAATAGTCGTTTGCCCCGATATCAAAACCTTCCTCCACATCAACAATTGTACTTTTTGCAGTAAGGAATATAATTGGCACTTGGGACGAAATACGCCTTATTTCCCTTGCCATTGCAAAGCCGTCGAGCCGGGGCATCATCACATCGGCTACAACAAGGTCGGCACCATCGGTCTTATATGCGGCAAGCCCCTCAATTCCGTCAAATGCCGCCGTTACCTCATAGCCCTGTTGACGCAGTGTATCACATACAATGAGCGATAGGTCGCGCTCATCCTCTACAAACAGAATCTTAGATTTCATTGCCGTTGAATTTAATAGTGAATGTCGAGCCTTGTCCGGATTGACTTTTTACAGAAATACTCCATCCCGTCTTTTCGAGGATATGTTTCACATAATAAAGCCCTATGCCATATCCGCGTACATCCTGGCGGTTGCCATGCGGCACTCTGTAGAATTTGTCGAAGATGTAGGGCTGGCTCTTCGAGGGGATTCCTATGCCGTTGTCTGCCACTTCCAGACGGTCGTTCTTTATTTTAATGTTTATGGCAACGGAGTCGCCTGAATATTTTATTGCGTTGTCAATCAGATTATTGATAACATTAGATATATGCGATTTGTCTGCCGTGACGATGACAGCGCTCTCCGAGTCAATAGCAATATCTATATTTTTATCGCATCTGAGCTGCTGCGCTTCAGCTATTTCAGCGGTAAGTTTTGATAAATCAAACTGCTCGGGTTTCAATGTCATAGTCTTACGGCGCTCCATGCTCATGGCAAGGATATTCTCAACAAGCTCTCCAAGCCGCTTAAGCTGCTTCATGGCTATGGCGAGGTAAGCCGATTTCTTCTCGGGGTCGTTTGTGTCATCATAGTTGAGCAAGGCATCATTGGCCGAGTAGGCTATGGAAATCGGAGTCTTAAGCTCATGCGTCATATTGCTTACAAAATCGTCTTTCATTTCCTCAATGGTACGCAGTTTGGAAACCGTGTGGAACAGATACCAAAAAGCGGCCGCAAAAGCAATCATCAGAAGAAATATTGTTACGATAACACCCAACATCTGAGAGAGAATATGGCGGGTAAGGGGCGTCATATATGCTTTATAGTATATTCCCTCATCAGGATTTATACATATTCTGAACGAGTCTAAATCTGCTTTTTCTTTTAGCTTTGGATTATGACATATTACAGAATCAATACCGTTAACGACTTCAACACCTAAAAATTCGGGATATATGAACCTGTTATTCAACTGATTGCTCAACACGCTATCCATCACGGCCATATCGTATGGTATATATTTATCCATAATGGCGTGGAACTGACGGCTCATTGCATCTACCATCTGGTTGGCATACGACAGGTTTTCAGAGAGAGCCGAAGGTTGCTCAACTACAGTTCCGTCAACTTCAGTCCTTACAGATATCAGTTGCCCGTTTTCGTCCCTGTAAGTTGTAGCCTCGGCCCTTCTCGGCACTTTATGCTCTGCCGCCTCGGCAGCTTCTTCCTGCATCTTCACATTCGAGGTAAGGGCCTGTGCCCTACCGGCCCTGTACATAAGGTCGTCAATATCGGCATCTGTCATAGCCCTCATAACCTCGCGTTCTGCATCGTTCCGGATCGAACTGTATAACTTGTCAAGATAAAAGACATTACAACCAAATATGACCGCAATTGCAGATATGAAGATTATGGAATTGATTCTGAATTTTTTCATACGCGAAATTAGCTATAATATTTGGCATTGCCACACTGCATATTGCAGATTTAAGACTAAATAAGGAAAGACTTAAGACTAAATAAGGTAACATGTACTGTTTGGCGCCGGGTGCTGCACTAACTTTGCCCTGAATTAATAAACCTACAATTATGAAGCGAATATTCATCATTTTTATTGCATTGTCGGCTTTCAATCACTTGTCGGCTCAAAGTGAGAACACTGACAGCACAGGCAGCCGACAACTGAACGAAGTGGTCGTAACGGGCGAAAAACCGCAGGTAAAGGGGCAAGACGGCATGATGGTGGTTGACCTGCCTTCCATAGTCAAGGACAAACCTGTCAGCAACATTCTTGAAGCCTTGGGCTACCTGCCGGGAGTGGTCAACAACAACGGCATGATAGGATTGGCCGGAGCAACGAATGTCACAATCATACTTAACGGTGAGTTGACAAACATGCCGGTGCAGAATCTGTATCAACTACTCTACACTACCCCGGTCGACCGACTGAAAACAGTGGAAATAATGTACACCGCTCCCGCCAAATACCATGTTAACGGAGCTGTTATAAACGTAGTATTAAAGACCCCTACCCCTCTCGACGGTCTGCAAGGACAAGTCCGCGCCGGATATAATCAGGGGCATTATGGCTCTTACGGCGGGGCACTTGCAGCGACGTATGCTGTGAATGACTGGACTTTTGACCTCAACTACGGGCTGTCGCACACTAAGGGGTGGAATCGCGAGCAGACTTTCTCCAATCATCTGTTTGAAGGTAAACGAACCTTGATTGAGGACGATATGCGTCGTATATCAGAGAATTGGTCCAACTCTATCTATACATCAGCTACATACAAAAACTGGCGCATTACCTACAACGGACAGATAAACTCAGCAGCCAAAGGGCGGAGCCTTTCGTACGGCACCCTCGGCAGCTTTGTCAACTTTTACAACTGCCACGGGCCTGTAAATTTCCACAATATAGCCCTGCGCTATTCTGCGCCTTTCGGTCTGACAGTCGGCGGCGATTATACGTATTACGAAGAGAAACGCGGCCAATCACTTTTTCAAGACAGCGATTATCTCCTTGGCGAGTTGAACAAACAGGACATCAACCGCTGGCATGTATATCTCGACCGGCAGCATCAGTTAGGAAAGTGGCAGCTCAACTATGGTGTGGAATACCAACATGCCGATGACAGCAGCTCGCAGACAGCATACCCCATTGAAGATTCTGAGGGATTCTCAGGCACGACATCAGAGGATGTGGCCGATGCTTACATAGGGGTTCAGCACTCTTTCGATTGGGGTCTGTCGTTCAACGTGTCGGCCAAGGGTGAATATTACCACAACAACTTTAAGCACAATTGGAACTTCATACCTCAATTCGGAGCCACATATTACAAGACTCCTAAAAGCATCTTCCAACTGAATCTGTCAACCATACGCATCTATCCGTTGTATTGGGAACTGCGCAACGGCACTTCGCACATCAATCCTTACGCAAAGGTACTGGGAAATCCGGCATTGCAACCCTATCTCAACTACGCCGCGCAGTTTAGCTATATCTTCAAACAGAAGTACGTTGCAACTCTCTATGCGCAGTATGCCGACAAAGCTACCGTGCAACTGCCCTATCAGTCACCCGATGAATTGAGCCTTATTTACCAAACCATCAACATGAACTATAAGCGCACAGTGGGGCTTAACCTGAACGTACCGTTCAATATCGGCTATATCTGGAATGCCACCGCTACTGCCAACATATTCAACCAACGGGAGAAAGCCGACCGATTCCACGACATAAACTTCAATAACCGTAAGTGGATATTCTACGGCGAATTGAACAACTCGCTCAAATTCACTCATGATAGTCCTGTTTCCATATCAGTTGACTTCACTTACATCTCTCCGTCTATCCAGGGTTCGGCCGACCTGTCTGCAATGTGGAAAGTTGACGCGGGAGTTAAATGGCAGTTTGGAAAGAAACGTTGCTGCGAGCTTGACCTGCAAGCCAATGACATATTCAACCGCTGGTCGCCGACAATGACAATCAACCATGCCGGACAAGACTACCGTATGAAAGTGCGCGACATGGCACGCAACCTCAAACTCACATTCATCTGGCGTTTCAACGGCTTCAAGCCCAAAAACGACAGCAATATCGACACCTCACGCTTCGGCACAGGGAAATAGCATATCAAAAAACTCTCCAAGTTAACTTTAACTCGGAGAGTTTTTTGATATGCTAAAGGGTGGCTGAGTCAGAATAGCGGGGCGAGGAATTTGGGGATGCTTATTTCCTCTCTTTTAATGCACATCAGTGTTTCCATGCCTTTATCGGATAGCGAGAAACGCATCTGACGCTTGTCTTCCTCGCCCAACGAGCGGTTTATCAATCCTTTTTTTTCGATTGAACGTAAAACCTTGGATGTATTGGAGGGCGCAAGTCCTGTATGCTCCGAAATCACAGAAGCAGTCAATGTTTCTTCGCCTATACAGCACAGCAACATTGCTTCGTTTAACGACACGCCATACAGCTGTTGAAGTTGCGATTCGAGCTCGGCCATTGCGAGTACAAGCTCGCGCATAACGCATATAGACTTTATCTTTTCCATCGCAATCAGATGAACAGATTTACATTTGCCTGCTCGGCACGGCTCATATAAGTAGCCACACCGCCTACGGTAACTTCATCAAGCAGTTCCTCGCGGGCAACACCCATCACGTCCATTGACATCTGGCAGGCGATGAATTCCACACCGTTTTCAATAGCCTGCGCACGCAGCACTTCTATTGAATCCACATTTTTCTTCTTCATGATGTAGCGCATCATCTTGCTGCCAAGTCCGCCCATATTCATCTTCGACAGACTGAGTTTCTTTGAGCTTGACGGAAGCATCATTCCGAACATCTTGCCAAAAATATCTTTTCTGACAGCCGGTTTTACTTCTTTTTTGATTGCATTCAGTCCCCAGAACGTGAAGAAAATAGTTACTTTCTTACCGGTGGCAGCGGCACCGTTGGCGAGTACGAATGTGGCAAGCGCTTTATCGAGGTCATCGCTGAAGAGTATGAATGTTTTGCCCTTTTCAGAGTCGATAACTGTTGACGGAGCGTCCTGCTGTCCGGTCTTTTCAACAATCACGGTATGACGGCCGCTTTGAGAGCTTGACGATATGAACCTGTTGCCTGTCGTCTCGCACCATGCCTCGGCATCACGAGGGAAACCGGGGTCGGTGGCAATCACCTCAAGGCGTTCGCCGGCCGATAGTTTCTCCATATTGTTTTTCAACTTCATAATCGGTCCGGGACAAGATATGCCACAGGCATCAACCTTTACAGACCGAGAAGTTGGAGTATCAAAGGCTACTTCTGAACGCTTGGCAACAGAAAATCCCTTGGGCCGCGGCAACTCAGCAGTTGCCGATTTGTACAGTTTTAGTCCGCCCACAAGGTTGCTTACATCCTTAAATCCGTTCTGTAGCAAGATATTGGATGCCAGATAACCGCGCAATCCTACTCCACAGTAGAGGTAAACAGGCTTGTCTGCGGGTATCTCTCCAATACGCTCGCGCATATCGTCGAGTGGTATGTTTACAGCTCCATTTATGGCACCGAGCTTGAATTCATCGGGAGTGCGCACATCTATCAAAGTGACTTTTGAAAGATCGGCATCGCGCAACTCACGCCAGTAAAGGGGCTTCATCTTGCCTTTTATGATGTTTCCGGCAACGTATCCTGCCACGGCCACGGGGTCTTTTGCCGACGAGTATGGAGGTGCGTATGCCTGCTCCACTGCCTGAAGGTCGAATACAGATCCGCCGCGTTTTATAACCAAGGCAAGTTCATCTATACGCTTGTCAACTCCGTCATAGCCTACAATCTGCGCGCCGAGCAGTTTGCCGTCGGCGGGAGCGAATATTACCTTGACTGTCATAGGCAAGGCTCCGGGATAGTAGCCTGCGTGTGAGTTGGGATGTATGGTGGCTGTAAGGTAGTCAATGCCCATCTGCTTGAGTCGCTTGGCTGCAAGGCCGGTCGACGCTACGGTAAGGTCAAAGACCTTGGCAATTGATGTGCCTATGGCTCCTTCGTATGGCTCCTTGTTGCCGAAAACCATATTATCGGCCACAATGCGTGCCTGACGGTTGGCCGGACCGGCAAGGTAGTTGAGCCAAGGTTTACCTGTGACAGGATGCGGGTATTCGATGACATCACCCACGGCATATATATTATCGTCAGAGGTCTGAAGATATTGGTTAACTTTCAGTCCCTTCATCTCGCCAAGTTCCAATCCGGCCTCAAGGGCGAGATTTGTGTTTGGACGAACACCTATCGACAGAATAACCAAATCTGTAAGCAATGTTTCGCCCGACTTGAATACCACCTTTATACCGGTGTCAGTCTTTTCAAATGAAGACACTGCTTTTTCAAGATACAGGCTTACTCCTTTCTGCGCAAGATGCTGATGTACAAACGATGCCAAGGAATAATCAATGGGAGCCATAACCTGGTTTGCCATTTCAACAACGGCTACTTCCATACCGGCTTCATGAAGATTCTCAGCCATCTCAAGCCCGATGAATCCGGCACCTATGATTACCGCATTTTTGGGGCCGCGCTCATTCATATATGCCTTGATAGCATCTGTATCAGCCACATTGCGCAATGTGAAGATACCCTCTGAGTCTATGCCGGGCAGGGGCGGCTTTACCGGCGATGCTCCGGGCGACAAAAGCAGTTTGTCATAGCTCTCGGTGTATACACGGCCATCAGCACCCTTCACTGTCACAGTCTTGGCCTTAGGATTGATACCGGTGACTTCAGATGATGTGCGCACATCAATATTGAACCTGCGTCCGAATGCCTCGGGTGTCTGCACGAAGAGCTTGTCGCGTTCTTCAATAGTTCCACCGATATAATAAGGCAGACCGCAGTTGGCGTATGAAATGTATTCGCCTTTTTCAAACAATATAATTTCCGACTGTTCGCTTATTCTTCTGATTCGTGCGGCTGCGGTTGCTCCACCGGCCACACCGCCTATAATGAGGTATTTCATATCCATTAGTTTTTTCACTTTCATATTTGAAACAGTGCAAAGTTGCAATAAATTTTCTTATTGACAAATTTTCCAATGGAAAATATTTCTATTATATTTGATAAATTAATGGATAATATATCGGCGGAATTTCTTAATTTTGCATTACTGAACAATATAGACTATGATAAAGGCTTTTTTGGCAGTATTTTTTGGCGGCGGTATAGGCAGTGTGCTGCGCTATGGCGTTCAGATGCTTTTGCACGAGAAAATTGTGCCCTACAATTTCCCGTGGTCAACGTTTGCGGTCAATATCGCGGGCTCTTTCATGATAGGGCTGTTTTATTCACTGTCGGCCCGTTTTCATTTATCTGATGAAGTGCGATTGTTCCTGACAGCCGGGCTTTGCGGAGGATTCACCACATTCTCCACATTCAGTAACGACAGCCTTGCGCTGATTAAACAGGGCGAGATCATGATGTTTGCCGTATACGTGTTGCTTAGTGTCGCTCTCGGATTAGTTGCCGCCTTTGCCGGCGCAGCCATAGCTAAATAATCTTGTACATGGATATTGAGAATTTAAGAGAATATTGTCTGTCGTTCGAAGGGGTATACGAAAAGACTCCGTTCGGAAAATTTGCTGCACGTTTTGAATCTATACTCGTATTTTATGTATGCGACCACATGTTCTGCATGTTTGATATGGACGATTTCACCGGAGTGACAGTCAAAGGCAATCCTGAAACCATTGCCACACTGCACGAAACCCGCACTGCTTGTTCGAGCCACCGCAATATGAGTGCCAAATATTGGATAGAATTGCAACCGGGCGGAGATATTTCAGACGCTGAGATACTCAACATGGTGGCCGAGTCATACGAAATAGTCAAAGCCAAGAACAAGAATAAACACAAGAAATAAAACACTATAAATGGAAGAACCTATTCTCAACAATCATAACAAGCAGGAATTTCCACCCATGCACTCAGCCGAGCACTTGCTAAATGGTGAAATGGCCCGTCGCTACGGTCATGGACGTGCATTCAGCACCCACATCGAGCGCAAAAAGTCGAAACTCGATTATCATTTGCCCAAAGCCCTTACAGATGAAGAGATCAAATCGCTCGAAGATTATGTAAACCAAGCTGTCAAGGCAAATGTAGCTGTGACCGAGGAATACATCACGCAAGCCGAAGCCATGCAGCGCTTCGATATGAGCCGGCTGCCCGATGATGCCTCAGACACCGTGCGCGTGGTACACATAGGCGATTATGACCAATGCCTGTGTGCCGGTACGCACGTAAAGTATACAGGCGAAATAGGCGAATTCCGAATCACAAGCACTCGCTGGCAGGACGGCGTGCAGCGCATTGTATTCAGACTCGGCTAAGAGTGTGTTTGGATTTAACACACAAAAAAATATTATATTGATGAATTGAAGATTATAAGAATATGTTTCGCATTAATCTTGAGGCCAATTACGGCGCTTTTTACACCGTTCATCAGTCACGTAGCTCGCTACGCTCCTTCTTCACGCTGAAAAAATCACGCGTAATTGACTCTCAAGCTTAATACGAGTTAAATTCAAACACACTCTAAGAGTGTGAAGTCTCGGTATTTTTTTGTTTATTACCGCGCCGGTTGCCTATATCGGTCATAAGCATGCCACCGATAATCACTACTATTGCCACACCCTCTATCCACTGGAATTTGGCCTCGCCAAGCAGCACGGCAACTATGGTAGTGACCACAGGCATGAAATACTGGTATATCGACACCAGTTCGCTGCCTATCATCTTAACGGCCGGATTCACCAGCAGGTAGGCAAGGAACGATGGCCCGAGCATCAGGAACACAACCCAGAACCAAGGCATGAAACCCGCTTGGCTATGGAGAATGGGAGCATCGGGTACTCCGTGGCAAATGGCAAGGCATGGGATACATGCTCCCAGAAATACCCACTTCAGCATCGGCACCGGGCGATACTTGTGTGTAGGTTTTTCGAGAATCAGCAAGTAGGCCATGTAAGCCATCCCGCACACCACTGCAATCATATCTCCTAGCAGCGGATTGGGCGCGTGTTCGGTCTGGTGACCGTTGGCTATGACTATCACTGCACCCGCAAAAGCTATCAGTATACCGGCAATCTCAAGCCACGACGGATGCCTGTGCTTGAATATCATCTGATAGATGATGATATATACCGGCGGCAGAGTCATGATGATTGACACATCAATGGGATTGCCGTATTTCAGGGCCACGTTAAGCAGGTAGATAAAACAAAATACCGTGAAACCTCCGCCCAGGAATATCTTGAGAAAATCCTTTCTGTCGATCGGATCTTTCTTCACAAAAAAAGATACTATCCAGAAAAAAGCACCACCGCCCACAAGGCGTACCAATGTCACATCCTCGGCATCCATCCACTGTGGTATAAGAATCTTTACCACAGGAATGTTCATTGCAAAAAGGATTATGGCAATTAAAATAAACGCATTGCCGCACAGCATTGTCCTAAGGGATGACGGCTGCGGAGTGTTCTTATTATCCGGTTGGGGGGTAGAAGTAGCATTCATGTCTGTATCAAATATATGCGGCCGCAAATACAGCCACTTTTAAAACAAACATAAAAGGCAGAATGTTACCAGGCCGGCAATTTCGATTGTCGTTAAAGCTTCAGCAATGAAGAACCGTTGTCAGAGTTATTGAGAGAACGGCGAGATGAACGGAATATCGAACCGAAGTCGGTGGAATAGCTTACCGACAGCACAACCATATTTCCGTTATTCTTGATATAGCGCTCTCTGTAATACGGGTTCACACTTGAATACCCCCACGCAGGGTATTGAGTGCCCTTGCTCTCAAACATATACATCCAGCTTGCACCTAAGGTCCAGTGCTTGTCGGGCTGATATTCAAAGCTGAGGGCATCGCCGTTCTCAGATTTGCCAACACGGTTGCCGCTCAAATACTTTCCGGGTATCTTACGCCAATAAGAAATGGTATACGGACCCTTGTTCCACCACAAAGTGAAACTTGCGTTAAAAGATGTGAGATGATGACCCCAGTTGCTGCCCATAGTCTCATAATGGTCCACTCCTATATTGACATTAGCTCCAAAACCGTATATGCCGCTTAGTTTCATATTAAGATTTGCACCTGCATACCATGATTTTCGTGCATTGACAGACTGTGACAGAAACATTTTATCGCCAAGGTAAAACATATCGTTCATCACAAAATCGCCTATATGTTGATATGTCATGAGCAGGGACGTATTGAATTTCTTATATTGATAAGACGGCATCAACTGATACGTGAAGTTTTGAGCAACTTTCAGATCCGGGTTTCCGTTTGAAATAAGATATGGCGACTGTTGCTGCGGATAATCTGTGAGCGCCGACAAAGACGGAATACTCGGGCTATACTGAAATGCACCCGCCATATTCCATTTCTGAGAAATATTCCATGAAATCTGAGCGCTTGTAAGATTGCGTATGAAATGACGCTTGTTCATATCATTCTTAATCCAATACAATTTTGCGCCGCTTGCCACAGAGAAGTACACCTTGCCCACCTGCTGGCCCAACCGGGCATATACATAGTTGTTATTCTCGGTAAGAACCGGCTTATAGTCGGTTGTAAGATATGTATTTGTACTGTGCGACACCGTATTCTGATAACCGGCCGACAGTGAGGTCTTGTCGCTGAACTGATGGATATAGCTGATCTCACTGATTAGCGAACGACGACGGCTGTCAACATCCATCACATAATCTGATGTGGTGCCGTCGCTGTACAAATACTTGTTGTTTCTACGGTAGTCACTTGAACTCAATGTGCCCACCACCTGCACTTCCAATGCGTTTTTATCATTGAAATCTTTTTTGAAAAACAGGTCGAGCGATGGAGCCAGATCCTTGCCTGATGTAGTATTGTTGTTTTTATAGTCTCCCAAGTATGAATCGGTTATATCAGCCAGCGAGCGGCTGCCGTCGTAGCTCGGGTTCATGCGGAATGTTGCAGAGAAGAGTGTGTTGACATCAGGGCTGTAATCATACTTCAATCCTATATTATGAAAATGATAGTAGAATGGATTGCGGTCGTGTTCCTCAAGATCCACCCTGAAGTCATCGCCTATGTAACTTTCAGTCTTATTGTCATATACCTGCTGATAATTGCGCCACGAAGGGTTATATGAAAGAGTGAACTGCGAGGGGCCCTGATGATATGCCGCACGTACATTGCCGTCGACAAACGCTGTATTGACAGCACTTCGGCCCCAGATATATACTTGTCCGCCATCGTTGCGTTTCTTCAGTGTAATATTCAAGAAACCGCGATTGCCGCGGTCAGCGTAGCGTGCAGGCGTTATTCTTGAAAATTCTATCTTCGCTATGTCTTTTGGTTGCAGCGCATTAAGATCATCAATTGTCGACGGCACGCCATTGATAAGTATCACCGGAGTACCACCGTCAACCGAAAGCGACCGGTTGATGGGATTTGCTTCCAAGCCTGCAAGCGGCAACTTCTGAAACAGGCTGACAGCTGTTGATGACGCCTTTACATCAGTACCCGAAGGAAAGATGATTGTTCGCCCTTTTGCATCGGTCATTGCATTTGCCGTTGCCTGTACTTCATCCAATACCACGCTCTCCGATAAATATATCGTACCTACATCTACATTCTTATCAGATTCAATTACAATCTCAGCAGCACTGAATCCGGTCATGGAAACCTCAAGAACCAACTTGGATCTGACATTTGTTGAAATATCAAATACTCCTTTATTGTCGGTTGTGACGCCATTGATAAACTGAGAGCCGGACATAAGTCGGCATGAGGCTCCTGCAACTATTGTCGAGTCTTTGTCAGAGCGTACTTCTCCCTTGATACTTCTCGCCGACATTGTGGCTATCGAAAAGAATATAGCCGCAATCAAAATAGTTAAACGTGACATGGACTTTTAGCAAGTAGGCTCAACTTGCAGTTAAGATACAGAAACGTGAGCCAACTATGCCATGTATTGTTATGAAGTTCCTGAAATGATAAAACTTCAATATAAGCATAACGCTTCTTGTTTACAGATTGTCATTCCAATCGCAAACTTAACTAAAATCCACGACAAGGACAAACAAAAGAGCAATATTTTATTAATTAACACGTCACCCCGCACGCAAAAAACGTGCGGGGTGACGTGTTACTGTGTTAGAAGGCACTCTAAGATTTCATCTTTTTGCGGCGGGTAAGGTAGTCGCCGAGCCACAGTCCGAGCAATATGAGTATGCAGCCGCCTATTCCCACTACCGACACCTTCTCGCCAAGGAATACAGCCGAGAATGCCATGGTTATTACCGTCTGCAGATACATATAGTTGTTGGCCTTGAGTGCACCGACTTTCTTTACGGTCTCGGCCCATAGTACAAATGCTATGAGCGATGAGCCAACGGCAAGGAACAGCACATTGAACAACAACGGCCCTGTGGTGAAAACTTCCACAACATTATATCTGGGAGGTTCTACCATTATAAACGGCAACGAAGTCAATACCCCGTAAAAGAATGTCTTGCGTGTTATAAACCAAATGTCATAGTTTGCATTAAGTCGCTTGAGCACAAGGCTGTAGAGCGACCAGCTGAAAGCTGCGGCGAGCGATAGAAGGTCGCCCAAAGGATTGATTTCGAGATTGAAACTACTGTTGAATATCACGCATGCCACACCCAGGAAGGCCACCATCGACCCCATCCACATTCCGGCACCGGGGCGTTCGGATTTATACATCACGCCTACAAGCATGGCCGTGATAAGCGGCGAGAGCGATGTGAGCAGCGATACATTCGTTACCAAGGTGTACCTCAGTGCAAAATTCTCGGCCAGAAAATATATCGAACCCGAGAGCAGACCACACATGAGCAGAAGCCCCTCGTCGCGCCAATTGTTGGAGAAAAAACGCTTATGATTGATTGCGAGTATCAACAGATATGCAATTGTAAATCGGTAGATGTAAATTTCTACCGGTTGCATTTCATAATTAAGCAATACTTTTGTAGATACAAACGAGACGCCCCACATTGTCACACACAACAATGCGCCTAAGTGTCCAAGTATTAGAGTCTTGTTTGACTGTAATTTTGTCAGGTTACCGGCCATGGCTAAAAATCGGGTTAGATAGTAACTGCAAAATTAATTAAATATTTTTAAAAAAAGAAACCAAAACGGTTCCAAATTTGTAATTTTGTAATAAGAATTATTTAACTCAATACTTCAACCATAAAAATTAACAGACATGAAACTTTTAAAAATCTCTTGCATTGCACTGATTTGCGGAGCAATGCTAATCGGCGAAACCGGTTGTTCTTCAATGACTAATACCGGCAAGGGCGCACTCATCGGCGGTGGCGGCGGCGCAGCTGCAGGTGCAGGTATAGGTGCTTTGATCGGCGGTGGTAAAGGTGCTGCTATAGGTTCGGCTATCGGCGCGGCTGTAGGCGCAGGTGCCGGCACTCTTATCGGCAACCGTATGGACAAGCAGCAGAAAGAACTTCAACAGGAACTTGCCAATCAGGCCAAGGTAGAACAGACCACCGACCAGAACGGTCTGCAAGCTATCAAGGTTACATTTGACGGTGGTATCCTCTTCCCCACCAACGGAACCACCCTCAGCACACAGGCCAAGGCCGACCTCACCCGTTTCGCCCAGTCTGTAATCGGCAATCCTAACACAAATATCCAGATCTACGGCTTCACCGACAACACCGGCTCAATGGCAGCCAACGAAAAGGTTTCAACCGGACGCGCCAAATCTGTAGAAAGCTTCCTGGCCAATCAGGGCGTACCTGTAACACGCCTTTCAGCCGAAGGCATTCCTATGGCCGACTACGTGGCATCTAACGACACTCCTGCCGGACGCGCACAGAACCGCCGTGTAGAAATCTACATCACTGCCGACAAGGAAATGATTCGTCAGGCCGAAGCCGGCACACTCAAATAACAATTATATATTCTACATAATAATCCCGGTCACAGGCGACACCCTCGCGTGTGACCGGGATTAAATTTTTCAAAAAAATACGATATACCATAAAAAAATCCGCACACCTGCGGGCAGGAATGCGGATATTTTTTTGTAGAATAAAATTCTTACTTGGCAACGCGACGCTCTTTGATACGAGCCTTCTTGCCGGTGAGAGCGCGAAGGTAGTAAAGCTTGGCGCGACGTACTTTACCGTACTTGTTGATGGTGATTGAATCAATGAACGGAGATTCGATGGGGAAAATACGTTCAACACCGATGTTGTCGCTCATCTTACGTACAGTGAAACGCTTTTTCTTGCCTTCACCGGAGATGCGGATAACCACACCACGGTACTGCTGAATACGTTCCTTGTTACCTTCTTTAATACGATAGGCCACTGTGATTGTGTCGCCGGGGCCGAATTCGGGATGTTCCTTGCCGCTTGCAAATGCTTCTTCGGCAACCTTGATTAAATCCATTGTAAATATTGATATTTAAAATGTTAACATTAGTCGCAACATCCTCGGGCAGCTTCGTCCCGACAGCGGTTACGATATCGGGCGCAAAGTTACGAAATATTCGGCATCTAACCAAAAGTTTTCGCCCCTATTTTTTCAGACTTTTAAAATTCCAAAAATTTTTACAAACACATCACATACCCCCACCCCTCCATCAACCCAAACACATAATTTACACTCCACGCTCATTCCGCTCCGCAGAAAATCACAAAAAGCACCCGAAATAATTTGCATGAATAAAAAAAACATCATAACTTTGCACCCGCAAACTCCGAGGAAAGATGCCGGAGCGGTCGAACGGGACGGTCTCGAAAACCGTTGTACCCTTACGGGTACCCAGGGTTCGAATCCCTGTCTTTCCGCAACCTAAGCGGACAAAAGTCGGCTTAATCAAGACAAACCACGGACTATCAACAAGTTCCGTGGTTTTTTTGTGCCCTGACGCCAATAACGCCGGACGCACGAAAGCCCACGAAAACGGCATTCCGGACATTTATTTGCTACAAATTGGCTACACACTTTTGAAGATGCCGAAAATGTAGCAAGTGTGTAGCAAATTCGACTGTAACAATCTGATATAATACAACTTACAAAGACACACATCGGACTGTAACGGTCATAAATCAGCCAAATTTAAGGGCGCATGGTAAAAATCCTGTGTTTATGCAAATAGATTACAGAGTCGGAAGATGAAAAATTTTGTATCATTGACACCATGCAATTTAGCTCGGAATGCCTTTATTTTGGAGTTGATTGATTCGGCGGATGCGTTTGTTGAACGGTTGTCGAAATAGTTTATGATTTCATCTGAGTGTTCGTAAAATGTGGCGGCAATGGTATTGAACGACTTGAACCCGGAATTGGCCACCCGGTTGTACCAACGTGCAAGATTTAGTCTGGCAGTGTCAGCTGTAGACTTTTTATTGGAGAAGATTGCCCGGAGATGTTGGGAAAGCCAATAGGCTTCTTTAAGATCAGGATATAGTGAGAACATCAGGTCAATGCGCTGACGCTGGGAGTCGGTCCATTTCTCAGGGGACTTGAACAGGGCATAGCGTCCACGGGCCAGCAGTTCTTTGAGCGTGTCACCGTTTGAAAGACGCTCCGGTTCGTATTTCTTACCTGCCAGTTTGGCCTGCTCGCGGGCTTCTGTATCAGCGTTGATAGCGTCCCAACGGTGGGCGATGCGCACTTCCTGCACGGCATCCAGTGCCTGCCTCTGCAGATGGAAGCGGTCAATGACGCGCTTTGCACGTGGAAAGGCGTAGCGGCAAATGCGTCGCATGCTGTCCGACAGATCAAGCGTAATCTCTTTAACCTTGTTGCGCAGTCGGCTGTCAATCTGTCTCAAAGCTCTCAGAACATACTCGGAATCAGTCCCCTGTGCAATGGCAACTAACGAATGTTCACGACCATGCGCGGCCTTATTCGTTACAATCGTATAGAGTTCACCGTTGCTAAGCGACGTCTCGTCTATGCTCAGATGTGTTCCTATGTTTTGGGGGAAGACACGCCATTGCCCGGCATGAAGACCTTCCGCGGTATCCTTCCACTGCCAATATCCACTTAGGTACCGCTTGTACTGACGCTCAAACAGATCTCCATCAATACCGAAGAACCATTCAAGAGAGCGGCCCGTAATCGGGTATCTGTCCAAGCATATCTTTTAAAAAAGCCGCAAACTCTTT
>CAMTKF010000014.1 GCA_947072905.1 uncultured Bacteroidales bacterium | reverse complement strand
CTAATTTACTAATAATCTGCAAATTGTGCAACTTTTTCATTTGTAAATATTTAGAATTTTAATTCAACCAACGGGTACTTTTTAAATTTTCTTTCCCCAATAATAGGTGTTCCAATCATCTTTGGCATAACCGTCGCGCAGCACTTTAAAGCTGTTTTCAGAAGCTCCATCTATTTTCTTACCGTCAAAATACACGGTCCAGTCATCCTTTGCATAACCGTCGCGAAGTACCTTGAAGCTGTTCTCAAAAGCTCCCTGAATTTTTATACCGTCATAGTACACATTCCAATTATCCTTGGCATACCAATCCTGAAGCACTGTAAAGGAATCCGGCGATGCCCCCTCTATCTTAGCACCGTTGTAATATACTGCCCAGTTATCCTTGGCGTATCCATAACCGAGCACCTTGAATGAATTACTGCTTGCGCCATCAATCTTCACGCCACAGTAATATACATTCCAGTTATCTTTGGCGTACCCGTCGCGCAGTATGCTGAATGACGAGGCCGATGCGTCTTTTACTGCCTGCCCATGAAAAAACACATTATCACCACTGACAAAGTACGACGGCCTATGATGTCTCTCGGTCTCATAACTGTTATGAAATCTGTGATCCCGGTGCCGCTCTTGTCCTGTAACACTCGCTGCGCTGAGGATAAGCGCTAATATTATTGCAATTCTTTTTATTGTCATGATCTTTTGTTATTGTTTTTTACGTGCTTTGAACTTGTAAAAAGTAGTATTCTGATTAGGGACTAAGACCGGATCTTTTGCCGTCCATTGCAACCACATTTCTGTAGGCGTCAGTTTTTCAATAAGCAAATATCCATCGGTGGAGTTACCGGCTGTATAGATTACGGTATAATTCTCTGTGGTGAAAGACCACTGAAAGTATCTCACATCTTTCTTAACTGACGGATCTTTCAGCGAACCGGTTGCAATCCATCCTTTGGAATCTTTACCAAACGAATAGATCTTGGTCTCATCATCGTATGTATACTCATTGCCAAGACCATAATCTGCATAAACCACCAACCATTCCACATCCGTGAGCATGGCAACCGTGTTCTGCTTATCATAATCAAGGTAGCCGCTACGAACTTCGCATGACGTCAATATCATAAGCGACAAAAGGCAGATATGGTATAATAATTGTTTCATTGTGCGAAATAACGCCTTATTGTTTGTGGAATGCCGTTACCGACAGTAATCTATCGGTAGCAAAGATAATCATAGTATTTTGAATTTAGGATATTTATGCATTAAAATATCCTAAATTCAATGCTTATTTATTTCAATATTGCCGATGAGCCTGTACCGACACCTGTAACTTCATCGCCACGTCTAACTTTCTTACCGTAACCGAATGTATACGCAAGTGATAGCTGAAAGCTCATGTGAAAGTCCGGACTATAAATGCTCCGTTCAAACCCATAATACTTACTTGACAGAGTCTCACGGCTGTATTCCCAACTTGACCGCAAAAAATTATATGCTGTAGCAGATGCTCGCCATGGACCTTTGCCATATCCTAGTTGTATTTGATAACGCGACGGTTTACGTTCTTTGATACCTGATTCTTCATTGGGATAAGTACTGGGTGTTACATACCACCCATCGAGGTAGAAGTTGCCAAAATACCATGTGAGCTGAGCAACACACGTAAGTTCGTTGTATGTTAAAGCATACTCTCCGGTCGTCTTTCTGAACCACATCTCAGGACGTAAGGTGACAGCCAATTTACCGTCAAGAAATTTTGCCGTTCCTTTCACTCCAATGGAGCTGCTTTTGAAACTGCCATTGTTTACATATTGGCGGAGCATTGTGCCATTGGGGCCTGTCGGCAAATAGCGTGTTACCACCCTATCATCGACCATAAATATTTTGCCGGTAGCGGCGAGTTGCCATCTGTTGTCAGGTATCCATGTATATACAGCATGAACGTAGTTATTCCAACTGTTTTTCAGATCGGGTGTACCGGTATACCACATCAGCTCGTCTTGTTGAAGCATATTGGGGCTTTTCTGATAAGTTTCTGGCACTTGCTTTGTGAAGGCATATCTCACCTCAAACTGGTTATGCTTATTTGGCGAGAACGTTGCAAATACATTACCCATCGGATAATTATCCTCTATTTTAGTTCCGGTCAAATCTATATTGGCATACGTCCATCCGAATTGACTGCCTGCACTCCATTTATCCTGAGTATATTTATACTTTACGCCACCGACAAATCCCCACACATTATATTTCTGTTTTGACGGTGAAGACCCATAATAATCGAGTGAATATGTTGAATATTCGCCATGCAGATATGGCATGAGACTGCTATGCTCATTCAGGTTCCATACAAGACTTGGAGTAATGCGTCCGCAATGTGAATGTTCAGTTGCGTTATTTATAATGTCTATCTCGGCTTGGCGGTAATTTGATTCGGATTTGTTATTACCGTATTCATATACAGCCTCTATAAATGTCCCTACATTTTCATTGAATCCTATATAAGTTTCATTTTTATAATTCAATGAAAGATTATGATTTGAAGCTATGGTCTTTGTTGTGGTTGTGGGCAAAATCTCGTCTGTGTAAGACACCGCAGTTTCATAATCTTTCCGGGGAGTTGATGTATTGTTGAATGAAAGAGTATTTGAAATCTGTGCCTTTTCGGTAATATACAAAGCACGGAATGTGACATTATTTTCATTGTTCCGAAATCTTGAAGAGCCGGGGGTGGAAATCCTTTCTATTGATTTCTCACCAAGACCATACAAGTCCGGAAAAAAGAATCGTTCTGTTGATGATGTACCACTATGCCGGTCGGTCATATATGATTCATCGGCATATATGTCAAATGTCATTTCCTTATATGTGAATTTAGAATAAACCGACGCATTAGCCTTGTTCGTACCGAACATCTTGGACGCACTTACCTTGGTATATCCGCCATATTCATATTTCTGCATTATGAAATTGACAACATAATCCGCACCGTGAAAACGCGGATCTTTAGGGTAAAGCAGATATTCTATTTTCTTTACATCCGTAGTTTTCATGCCTGACAAATCCTGCTGCGATGCAGAAACATAATCTATATAAATAGCTACCGATTGTCCGGTGATTGTTTTTACAGACTTGGTTGCAGGATCTACATCAAGTTGCGGTATAGCCATTTGACTCAACAGAGCAACTGCATCAGCAGCAACATTTTTCTGACGCGCTGTAGGCATGTATATCGAGTGGTCAGAATATAGATGCGCGTTATCTGCCTCAATCTTCACCTCGCTCAATTTTACTGCATTTTCGGGCATTATTATTGTTCCGATATTGAAAGTATTGCACTGATGATATGTTGTCTTATAGCCCATGCAAGACAGTTTGGCAATTACTTTGGTACGGTCACAGGGTATTCTGAATCGACCATTCTCATCAGCTATACCGTATGTTATAACCGTTGAATCTTTTGGAGCGAGAAGCATTACTGTAGCAGCTGCAACCGGCTCATCATCTTTGCCTAATGCTTGGCCTGTGTATATGTATTTGCCATGTTGCAATGCTTCTACATAATAAGTGTCTTTGGCTTTTACTACCGTTAAGGGATTTAAACCTATTGTCTGACGCAAGGCATCGTAGGCATTGCCGGCTTTTACCATGGCGCTGGTGTTGTAGTTTTCAAGTTCGTTGTATATGAAATTGATGTCGAGGTCGGGATGATTCTCCATAATCCGCTGTATCGCCTTGGGGAGCGGAGTCGAGTTGAACCGGTATGAGAATGTCTCGGCACCAGCCATGACAAAGGCTGACATGGCGCAGATAAGCATTATTATTCTTGCCATGATGTCAGCGTATTTTTATGGTTCTGTCCTTTACGGAGATATGTATCTGCTCGAAGTTGTTGAGACTTTCGATAACCTCATCGAGCGTCTGAGCCTGATTCCATCTGAAGTAAAGTCGCAATGACTTCGGAGCATCTGCTGTGTACTCCACACTATAGCCATAGTACCCGGCTATATGGTCGGCGATGGTCTCCAGCGGCTCGTTGTCGAATACTATCGTTTCGGGAGCTGCTGCAGGTGCGGGCTCGGCAATAATTACCGTGTCGTTAGAAATTACATTTTCTATTACTGCTGCGACCGGCCCGGTTGCCGGGGCTTCAGTCTTTTGGTTGAGAGCATAATTCACGCTCACTCCCACTACGGCTGCCACCGCTGCGAGCGAGGCTACAGCGATGGCAATGCTTGCGGCGAGATTGTGCGAAAACAGATTGAGTATTCTGAAACGACGTTTACCGTGGGCGCGTTCAAATGCAGCCCATTCGGCATCTACATCGGGAGTCGGTATTGACGTAAGGCTTGCCGCTGTCTTGTCAAGCAGGTCGTACACCTCTCTGACTTCCGGGTCGGCGAGCATCGCCTCAATATCTTTTTCGGAGTAACTATCGGGATGCTCCATAGTATCAAGCAGTCGGTCTATCTTATCCATTTTGAGACAGTTTTTTACGTAAGACATCTATTGCATGACGCAAATGCTTATACACAGCCACCTCGCTTATACCCAGCGTGCCGGCAATATCCTTATAGCTCATTCCGTCGGTAAAGCGCAATTCCACCACCCTGCGGCAGGCATCGGTCAGATCATTTGCCACTGTTGAATAAATCATGGCAATCGTTTCATCATCGGGCCACTCATCGTCGGCTATTTCATGCTCGTCCACAGCATAAAGTTGCTTGAAGCGCTCACGGGTAGTGAAGCTGCGGAGATAGTTCAGACAACGGTTGCGCACTGCACGAAGCAGATACTGAGCTGACACGTCTGTCAGGCCCGAGTTGAGAAGCGACTCAAAGACATCGTGCACAATGTCCCGCGCAGCATCCTCATCGCGCAGTATCAGCATCGCAAGGCGGTGCATCGCCGTGTAATGGGTTCTGAAAAGCTGTTCTATGTCACTGATTGTCGTCATACACCAATAAGACACGTCACTTGCAAAAAACCTAACCTCTCAATGGGGAAAAAATCAATTTTTTTGATTGAAAAAACAAATAGAACTATACTCCGGAACAAAATTACAACATTTATACGAATTTCAAAGAATAATTCATAAAGCCTGTTCTACCTGAAATAGGATAAAAAAACTCTCAACAAATGTTGAGAGTCAAGTATTTTTACATATACAAAAGCTTGTTTCAGCTTTGAAGTTCATCAAGTTCAAGGGATGCGAGTTCCCAAACGCTCATCGCGTTTTCAAGAGCCTTGGTAGTTTCTGCATGACGATTGTAAATATCCGTATCGGTTGAACCTTTGGCAATCTCGTCTTCAATTGATTTCAGGTTGGCTTCAATACGTGCAATTTCAGCTTCTGATTCCTCTACTTTTTTCTTGGCTTTGCGAATTATCTTTTCACGTTCACGTTGTTCGGCATAACTCAGTTTCTTTGCGGGTGCTGCCTGTTTGGGTTCTTCTACAGATTTTGTATTCTCCGTTTTGTTTTTCGGAGTACCTGTTTCAACAGATTTGCTCAGTTCAAGTTCGCGTAGCGAAGCAATTCGCTTTTTTTCAAGGAAGTCATATATGCCGCCAAGCATTTCCTTAACCTGTCCTCCACCAAATTCATATACTTTTTCAACAAGCCCGTCAAGAAATTCGCGGTCGTGGCTCACCAGTATCACTGTGCCGTCAAAGTCTTTGATAGCTTGTTTCAGTATATCCTTGGTTTTCATGTCAAGGTGGTTGGTCGGTTCGTCAAGTATGAGGAAATTGACCGGTTCGAGCAACAGTTTTATCATGGCAAGACGAGTTCTCTCACCGCCTGAAAGTACTTTGACCTTTTTGTCTGAAGCTTCTCCACCAAACATGAATGCACCGAGAATATCACGAATTTTAGTACGTATATCACCCACTGCCACATGGTCTATGGTGTCAAACACTGTGAGTGTTTCGTCGAGCATAGAAGCCTGGTTCTGTGCAAAATAACCGATCTTCACATTGTGCCCTATTTTAAGAGAACCGGTAAAGGGTATCTCACCCATGATACATTTCACGAGTGTCGATTTACCCTCGCCGTTCTTTCCTACAAATGCTACTTTTTCGCCACGTTTGATTGTAAATGTGGCATGGTCGAATACCTGATGGTCTCCGTAGGCTTTTCCTACATTGTCGGCTATAATAGGATAATCGCCCGAACGAGGTGCCGGAGGAAACTTAAGGTTGAGATGAGATGTATCGACTTCATCAACCTCTATACGGTCTATTTTGGCGAGCTGCTTCATACGGCTCTGTACCTGAACGGCCTTTGTAGCCTTGTATCTGAATCGTTCGATGAAAGCTTCGGTATCCGCAATCTGCTTCTGCTGATTGTTGTAGGCTCGCATCTGCTGTTCGATACGTTCCTTGCGAAGCTCTATATATTTGGAATAGTTTACAGAGTAATCGTATATCTTACCAAGAGATATTTCGATTGTTCTGTTTGTCACATTATCAATAAATGCACGGTCGTGACTTACCAACACGACAGCTTTTGCCTTGGTAAGCAAAAAGTTTTCGAGCCATTGTATTGATTCGATATCAAGATGGTTGGTCGGTTCGTCAAGCAACAGTACGTCTGGCTTGGTAAGCAGAAGTTTTGCAAGCTCTATACGCATGCGCCAGCCTCCCGAAAATTCACTTGTCTGCCTGTTGAAATCGCTTCTCACAAAGCCAAGTCCCATGAGGGTCTTTTCCATTTCGGCCTCGCAATTGTCGGATGCAGTGATTGAAATGCGGTCGCTCAGAGCCGTCATCTGTTCTATCAGTCGCTGATAACTCTCAGACTCGTAATCGGTTCGTTCGGCAAGTTCGGCATTCATAGCATCCATCCGGCGTTGCATTTCATCAATTTTTGAGAAAGCTTTGCGCACTTCCTGTATCACGGTTACTTCATCAGGAGTAATCATGTGCTGGGGAAGATAACCTATAGAGACACCTTCAGGAACGGCAACAGAACCGGATGTAGGAGTCTGCAAGCCGGCAAAAATCTTAAGCATGGTCGACTTGCCGGCACCATTCTTGCCGACAAGTGCTATCTTATCCTTGTCGTTAATTACGTAATTTATATTATCGAAAAGTGATTTAGCGCTGAATTCCACGCTAAGATTATTTATTGAAATCATATAGTTACAGGCGTATTTTTCCAAAAGTACGCATGCGAGACCCGGCTGTCAACATTGCAATGTTGACGGCCGGGAGATGCGTTATAAAGATTTATGGCGTTTATTAGTCTATCATGGCGAGGATTTCTTCCTTGATTGAATCGGCAAGCTGAGCTGCCTTTTCGGGAGAATGGGCCTCGGCATAAATTCTTACGATGGGTTCGGTATTACTTTTGCGCAGGTGCACCCAAGAGTCTGCAAAGTCAATTTTCACACCGTCGATGTCAGTGATTTTTTCGTTCGCGAACTTTTCCTTTACCTTTTTAAGGAGAAGATCTACATCGAGTCCGGGCTGAAGTTCCACTTTGCTCTTATATATATCGTATTCGGGCATTTCCTTACGTATCTGGCTCGGCTTCTTTCCGCTCTTGGCCATCATTGTGAGGAAGAGAGCTACACCCACAAGGGCATCGCGGCCATAATGCAATTCGGGATAGATGATTCCGCCATTACCTTCACCGCCGATGATGGCTCCGGTACGTTTCATCTCTGTGGTTACATTCACTTCGCCTACTGCAGCGGCAGTGTATGTGCAACCATGCTTTTCTGTGATATCGCGCAACGCACGGCTTGAGCTAAGATTTGACACAGTAGAACCCGGAGTGTGCGACAGCACGTAATCGGCGATGGAAACAAGGGTGTATTCTTCGCCAAACATATCGCCGGTTTCCTGCACTATAGCCAGACGGTCAACGTCGGGATCCACAACAAAACCTACATCCACCTTGCTCGCTTTAACGAGAGCTGCAATATCAGTAAGGTTTTCGGGTATAGGCTCCGGTGTATGGGCAAATTTACCGTTAGGCTCGCAGTTAAGCTCGATAATGTTCTTCACTCCGAGGGCTTTGAGAAGCATGGGTATGACAACACCGCCTACCGAGTTTACTGCATCTACGGCCACTGTGAAGTCTGCCTTGGCAATGGCATCTTTATCTACCAGCGGCAGAGCAAGCACATCGTCAATGTGTTTGCGGTTGTAAGTATTGTTTACATAAACGCTGCCGAGATCCTGTACCTGAGCGAATTCAAATGATTCGTCTTCGGCTATACGGAGCACTTCCTTGCCTTCTGAGTCGTTGAGGAATTCACCTTTTTCGTTGAGCAGCTTGAGCGCGTTCCACTGCATGGGGTTGTGTGATGCAGTAAGTATAAGGCCGCCACAAGCCTTTTCTTTGGTGACAGCGATTTCAGTGGTTGGTGTCGATGCAAGACCAATGTTGACCACATTGAATCCCATTCCAACCAATGTGCCGCATACAAGGTTTGATACCATTTCGCCTGATATACGGGCATCGCGTCCTACTACGATAGTATTTGTATCGAGTTTAGTTGATTTTCTGATAAATGTGGCAAAAGCAGCGGTGAATTTAACAACATCAAGGGGCGAAAGGCCTTCGCCCGGACGGCCGCCTATAGTACCGCGAATACCTGATATAGACTTGATTAATGACATATTTGAACTCGTTTTAAATGATTTTAAATGTATAAAAACGAACTATTAATACTCAATATATAAACCTCGGTTTATATAAATTCAACCTCTCTGATATATGAATCAGATTTTAGGACGGTAGTATCTTATTGAGAAAAGATAAGGCTGAACGTTCGACATCTCGGTGGGGAAACCATACTGGCTCTTGATCACTATATTAACCACAGCATCGACCGGCAGGTATGCCAGCGGTGTCTGAATACCGACACCAAAGTTATATGATGACGAGATATCGAAGTTGGCGTAACGGAAAGAGAAGTTACCGTTGAGTACGGCATCATTTCCTTCTGAGGCTGTAAATTCGCCATTGCTGTATGTTACGAGCGGATAGCGCGTATAACGGAAGTATATCAGCTCATTGTAAGCGACAGTGTCACCGGGAGTTCCGGGTTCCACAACCTGCATATACAGGTTGCCGTCTTCATCGAGCCTGTAATATGGAGCATCGGGACCGGTGATGAAGTTTGTATCGGCCGGAATGCTGTTTATTACATGCTGATCGGCGAGAAACGCATTCACGTATTTGTTTTCATCGGTGAGAAGCTCGGCGTAGGTCTTATTGTCATCGCACGCTGTGATGCCCAATGCCATAGTCGCCATAAGAGCCAAAGGACCGATGTGTCTGAAAAGTTTCATTGTATAAATTATTTGTTAGAGAGATATAAATCTTTGTTTGTTTGGTGCAACGAACGGAAAAGAGACACCGCTTCTTCAAGAGTCCCTTCAAATTCGCCACCTGCAGCATTGAGGTGACCTCCACCGCCAAAGTGGTTGCGGCATAGTTCGTTAACCGGGAAGTTCCCGAGTGATCGCATTGATACCTTCACATATCCGTCTTCCTCACGCAAGAAAGCCGAGTAGACTACTCCTGGAATGGCAAGCGGTCGGTTGACAAGCCCCTCGGTATCACCTTTCACATAATGGAAGGTGTTGAGTTCCTCACGAGAAAGTGTGATCAGTGCGGCGCCCATATCCTCCCATACATCCATCTTGTTGAGAATGGCATACGAATTCAATCGCATACTGTTGAGCGAATGAGTCTCGAACTGCTTGCGGTAAATTTTTTCTTTGTCTGCACCCTTCTTCAACAGCTCTGACACAACTATATATATATCGGGGTCAGCGGCATTATATGAGAAGTTTCCGGTATCGGTCATCATACCTGTCAGCAGGCTCTCGGCTGCGGGCTTTTCGATGTAGTCAAACATCTCCAGTGCGCACAACACTTTGAACAACAGGTAGCATGTAGACGACATTTCGGGTCTTGATATACATACATCCGCAAAATCCGAAGGATGCAGATGGTGGTCAATCAACGCTTTTTTTGCCGATGATTTGGCAACCACATCGCCGAGCTTGCCTATGCGGGAAAGTTCATTAAAGTCAAGACACATTATCATATCAGCATCATTTATAAGCTGATGCGCAAAATCGGGATAACGTGTTGCATCAATCGCTTCCTTGGCTCCGGGCAATGCTCTGAGGCTCGACAACATCATGTCGGGAATAACGATGCGGACATCTTTTCCAATTTTGGTCATAACCGATTGGAAAGCCGTTGCCGACCCGATGGCATCGCCATCGGGCGACATGTGAACGATGGCGACGATCCTTTCGGCATCGTCAATCATCGTCCGCAGTGCCTTGATTTTTTTATCTTCTTGGAGTGGAGAAATCATTATTTAAGAGCGTCAAGGGTAGCTTGGTTAGCTGCAAGTTTTTGCAATGTATCGGCAAGTTTTTTACGTTCGCCTTCAACTACAGCCGCCGGTGCATTGCTCACAAAACGTTCGTTGGCCAGTTTCTTTTCAATCGAAGTGCGGAAACCTTCGAGATATTTGATTTCCTTCTCGATGCGTGAACGTTCTGCATCAACATCAATAGCCGATGCCAAAGGTACATTAAACTCTGTGGTATCTACCATGAAAGAGGCAGCTGCAGCATCTTTAGCGGCATTCATTGTTATCTCATCCACATTGGCAAGCTTCTTGATAAGCTCGTGGATTGAAGAAGGTATGGTACCTATTACATTCAGCTTGAGAACTTCCTTGCTCGGAATATTCTTTTTGGCACGTGCAGCTCGTATGCCTGAAATAATTTCTTTGGCAAGTCTTACCTCTGATTCGAGGTTGAGATCTACATTCTTTGCCAAAGGCATCTGTGCATACATGATGGATTCGCCGGCAGGGTGAGCATCAAGATGCTGCCAAAGCTCTTCTGTAATGAAGGGCATGAACGGATGAAGCAAACGGAGCAGCGAGTCGAAGTATCGGCGTGTAGCTTCCATTGTAGCCTTGTCGATAGGTTTGCCGTAGGCAGGCTTTACCATTTCGAGATACCATGATGAGAACTCGTCCCAGAACAGGCGGTAAACTACCATAAGAGCCTCATTGAGACGGAATTTTTCAAACAAATCATTTATCTCTGAAATAGCTATGCTGAGACGGTTCTCAAACCATTCTACAGCCAGTCGGTTTACTTCGCCCTGCTGTATTTCGGCATCTACTTCCCAACCCTGGAGAAGGCGGAATGCGTTCCATATCTTATTGCAGAAATTACGGCCCTGCTCACAAAGACGTTCATCAAACATGATGTCATTTCCGGCCGGAGCGGCGAGCATCATACCCATACGTACGCCATCAGCACCAAATTTTGCGATAAGGTCAAGGGGATCGGGAGAATTACCGAGTGATTTAGACATCTTGCGTCCGAGATTATCGCGCACGATACCTGTAAAGTATACGTTCTTGAACGGCTCCTTGCCTACATATTCATATCCTGCCATAATCATACGTGCCACCCAGAAGAATATGATATCAGGGCCTGTGACAAGTGTCGAGGTAGGATAGTAATAGTTGATTTCCTCATTGCCGGGATTATTGATACCGTCAAAGAGAGTTATAGGCCACAGCCATGACGAGAACCATGTGTCAAGTGCTCCTTCGTCCTGTCGGAAGTCTGCGGCAGTGAAAGACTCGCAACCCGGGAGAGCCCTGGCTTTTTCAAGAGCAAGCTCGGCAGTTTCGGCCACTACAAATTTTTCCTGACCGTCTACGGGATCTGTATAATAATACGCAGGTATGCGATGGCCCCACCACAGTTGGCGCGATATGCACCAATCCTGTATATTAACAAGCCAGTTGCGGTATGTGGTTTTATATTTTTCGGGTACAAAACGTATAACATCATCCATTACCGGAGCAAGCGATGTCTCGGCAAAGTGCTTCATGTCTACAAACCACTGAAGCGAAAGACGTGGTTCAACGGCCACCTTTGTACGTTCTGACAGACCGATATTGTTAACATAGTCCTCGACTTTCTCCATAAGGCCGGCTTTCTGCAAGTCTTCGGCGATGGCTTTACGGCACTCAAATCTGTCCATACCCACATACATGCCGGCTACTTCGGCTATTGTGGCGTCATCGTTAAAGATGTCGATGGTCTCGAGATTGTGCTTCTTACCCAGCATATTGTCGTTCTTGTCGTGAGCCGGTGTCACCTTAAGGCAACCTGTACCGAATTCAATATCGACATAGCGGTCTTCTATAACCGGGATAACGCGGTTAACAAGAGGTACGATTACCTTATGTCCCTTGAGCCAGGTGTTTTTCACATCCTTTGGATTGATACACATGGCAGTATCGCCCATGATGGTTTCAGGACGGGTAGTGGCAACAACAGCATAGCGACGGCCATTCTCATCGGTATGTATCACTTCGCCTTCGGCTGCCGGGGCCTTGCAATCGCAATCATCTGCAAGATAATAGCGCAGATAGTACAGCTTTGACTGTTCTTGCTCAAAGAATACTTCATCATCGCTTATGGCAGTGAGATTCTGAGGATCCCAATTCACCATTCTGAGTCCGCGGTAGATAAGGCCTTTGTCGTAGAGGTCGCAGAAAACCTTTGTCACAGCCTTGCTGCGGCTTTCGTCCATTGTAAATGCGGTACGCTCCCAATCGCATGAAGCGCCGAGCTTGCGCAGCTGACTCAGGATGATGCCGCCATGCTTGCGTGTCCATTCCCATGCGTGTTCAAGGAACTCCTCACGGGTAAGGTCTGTTTTCTTAATACCCTCTGAAGCGAGCTTGGCAATGACCTTGGTTTCTGTTGAAATAGAAGCATGGTCAGTACCCGGCACCCACAGTGCATTTTTACCTTGCATGCGTGCACGACGCACGAGAATATCCTGTATTGTATTATTGAGCATGTGCCCCATGTGGAGGACTCCGGTAACATTTGGCGGCGGAATCACAATGGTATAAGGTTCACGAGCATCGGGTTCTGAATGGAAAAGACGGTGTTCCATCCAATATTCGAACCATTTATCTTCAACCTCAGCCGGGTTATAAACCGTTGCTAATTCTTTCATCTTTTATTTTGACGCTAATGGATTGGTCTATGTTATACTAATATGTGTAAATTCATGCAAAGTTACGAAATTCAGACGTAAATGCAATGCAATCAACAAAAAAGTTGCATCCTGCATATTTCAAAGATAAAATTCTTTGGAAAAACACACATTTTTATGTACCTTTGCAGATATAAAAAAGCAATGGAGCCGAATGAGCAAATAACAAAATCAGAAGATGCAGGCTTACGCCTTGGCATCGCTCTTACCGGTGGTGGCGCCCGTGGGTTTGCCCATGCCGGAGCTTTGGCCGCGATAGAAGAAGCCGGTCATCGCCCCGACATACTTGCGGGAGTGAGCGCCGGAAGTATAGTGGCTGTGTTATATGCTGCCGGGGTCAGCCCCAAGAATTTTCTCGACCTTTTTTCTCAAGAAAGTTTTACAAAATTGGTAAATTTCCGTCCTCATAACGGCGGTTTTTTTTCAATGGCTCCGTTCAAGAAGTTCATAGTAAAGAATCTGGGAAATTACAAAAAACTTGAAGATTTGCCCATCCCGGTTTATCTTGGAGTGACAGACTTTACCAACGGCGTTCCCGCAGAATTTCATACCGGTTCCATACCCGAGCGTGTAATGGCATCATGCTCCATTCCCATTACTTTCCCGCCTGTTACGATCAACGGCACAGAGTATGTGGATGGCGGCGTATTGCGCAATCATCCGGCTTGGATTATCCGCGACAAATGCGACTATCTTATCGGTATAAATGTGAGTCCGCTGCGCACTAAGAAAAAAAATGACTCTTTCTGGTCGATAGCCATGCGCACATACAATCTTATGGCTAAAGCCAATCAACGCAACGATATGGAATTATGCGACTTAAATATTTCCACTACAGAAATAGCGCATTATGCTCCTTTTGACCTGCGTTATATAAATAATGTGTACATGAGTGGTTATATCCATACCCGCAAAGCACTTCGTGATGCCGGTTTATGGAAAGCTCCTCTTCGGCTAAATAAATAAATTCATTATCGCAATCTCAGAAGTTATGGAAAAGAACGACGCGCTCAAACCGGTTATATACCAGCTTTTGCCACGCCTCTTCACCAATTATAATCCCGGTCCGGTGCCCAATGGTACCATTGAGCAGAACGGAAGTGGAAAATTGAGAGATATTAATCCTACGATTCTCAAAAATTTGCGTCGTATGGGTGTTACACATGTGTGGTATACAGGTGTGATTGAGCATGCCCATACATCTGATTATACAATGTATGGCATACCCCGCCACAATCCGCATATCATCAAGGGTAAGGCCGGAAGTCCATACGCTATCACTGATTATTATGACATTGATCCCGACCTCGCGTTTGATGTAAAAAACCGCATGGCCGAGTTTGAGCACCTTGTGGATCGCACACACAAGGCCGGCCTGAAAGTCATAATTGATTTCGTACCAAACCATGTAGGCCGTGAGTATCACTCTGATGCTCATCCGGCAGGCATCGAAGACCTTGGAAACGGAGACAATAAAGACATGTTCTTCGCCCGGGATAATAATTTCTATTATATAACCCGTCAGCAATTCCAGCCCCACGAGGTTGACTTAGGCTCCGGAAAAGATGCATACGTAGAATTTCCGGCAAGAGCCTCGGGCGATGACTGTTTTACCGCCTTTCCGGGTAAATACAATTGGTACGACACCGTTAAGCTCAATTACGGCCATGATTATGGTGATGGTTCAAAGCATTTCGACCCCATACCATCAACTTGGTATAAGATGCTCCATATTCTCAGATTCTGGGCATCTAAAGGCATAGACGGATTCCGCTGCGACATGGTGCACATGGTTCCGGTTGAATTCTGGCATTGGGCCATTCCTCAGGTAAAAGAAGTTAATCCTGATATTATATTTATAGCAGAACTTTATGATATAGGTATTTACCGCCGCTTCATCTATACCGCCGGTTTTGATTACCTTTATGACAAAGTTAATCTGTACGACACTCTGCGCGCTGTTGAAACGGCCAACCATTCAGCTGCAACAATCACCAATTGCTGGCAGACCGTTGACGGTATAGGCGACAAGATGCTCAATTTCCTTGAGAATCATGATGAACAGCGCTTTGCATCCAAGCAGTATGCAGGCGACCCCTGGCGTGTGATTCCTTCATTGGTGGTAAGCGCGATGATATCAACCGGCCCATTCATGATATATGCAGGCCAGGAGCTTGGTGAAGCTGCTGAAGAAGCAGAGGGCTACAGCGGTTATGACGGACGTACAACTATCTTTGATTACTGGAGCGTCCCCACCCTGCGCCGTTGGCTTAACAAAGGACGCTGCAACGGAGAACTTACCGAGAGCGAAACCAAGTTACGCGATACCTACATACAGATCATGAACCTCTGCAATTCAGAGAAAGCCATCAGCATGGGCAAGTTCTTCGATCTTATGTATGTGAACTATGAGAATCCTCGGTTCAATCCTCACAGGCATTATGCCTTCATGCGCTTTTATGACGATGAACTGCTGATGATTATTGTCAATTTCAGCTCTGAAGAAGCTCATCTTGAGGTTAATATACCTCCACATGCCTTTGAATACTTTGGCATAAAACGAGGATTTGCAGTTGCCAAAGAGCTACTGTCGGGAGAAGAGTCAGTAAAGACTCTGAGCGACTCCGTAACCTTTGCCTCGGCAGTTCCCGCTCATGGAGCTGTAATATGGAAAATATCTGCAAAAGAGCTGAAAGAATTACCTAAGATGCAGGTAATCAATAAATAGACCTTATACTTTATATATTATATATATGAACTCTTCACTTCCCCCTTTCAAAATCTTCTCCGGTACAAAGTCTCGCTACATGGCAGAAGAAATTTGTAAAGACCTTGGCGTCGAACTCGGCAAAATGAACATCCAGCACTTTGCCGATGGCGAGTTTGAAGTCTCTTTTGAAGAATCTGTGCGTGGTTGCGAAGTTTACCTCGTGCAGTCAACTTTCCCCAACTGCGACAACCTCATGGAGCTTCTGCTCATGATTGATGCGGCAAAACGCGCTTCTGCCAAATCTACTATCGCAGTAATCCCTTATTTCGGATGGGCACGTCAGGATCGTAAAGACAAACCACGTGTTTCCATCGCAGCCAAGCTGGTATCAGACCTGCTCATGGCCGCCGGTGTTGACCGTGTTATCACCATGGATCTACATGCCGATCAGATTCAAGGTTTCTTCAACGTTCCGGTTGACCACCTCTATGCTTCATCTGTATTCATCCCTTACATCCAGAGCCTGAAGCTTGAGGACCTTGTGATTGCATCTCCCGATGTAGGTGGCGCCAAACGAGCCAACTCTTACGCCAAGTATCTCGAAGTTCCACTGGTTTTGTGCCACAAGCAGCGTGCCAAAGCCAATGTAGTGGCTACCATGACCGTTATCGGCGATGTAGAGGGTAAAAATGTAATACTCGTTGACGATATGGTCGATACAGCAGGTACCATAACCAAGGCTGCCGACCTGATGATGTCTAAAGGGGCAAAGAGTGTTCGCGCACTCGCATCGCACGCCATCATGAGCGATCCTGCTTCTGAAAACGTGGACAATTCGTCTTTGGTAGAAATGATTTTCACCAATTCCATCCCCTACACAGGCCCGTCTAAGAAAGTAACCGTATTGAGCGTAGCTCGTCTGTTTGCCGACACAATACGCCGTGTTCATAACCACGAATCAATCTCTTCTCAATACTTGTTCAAATAATCTGCATGTAAAATAATTGTTCAACCGCGGCATGCCATGAATCCGGCGGCTCGCGGTTGAACTTTTTTTCAGGCTCAAACGCGAAATGAATAGTGACATCATAAAACTGCTGCCCGATTCGGTTGCTAATCAGATAGCAGCCGGTGAGGTTATCCAACGCCCGGCTTCGGTAATTAAAGAATTGGTTGAAAATTCCATTGATGCCGGTGCCACTTCAATACAGATTATTCTGAAGGACGCAGGACGCACCCTTATTCAGGTAGTGGATAACGGGCGTGGAATGTCACCTACCGATGCGCGCATGGCATTTGAACGGCATGCGACATCCAAGATTGATACCGCCGACGACCTCTACTCACTGCACACCATGGGATTCAGGGGCGAGGCTCTGCCATCTATCGCGGCAGTGGCACAGGTTGAGATGCGCACTATGCGCAAGGGTGAGTCGATAGGATGCAAACTCAAAATTTCAGAGTCGAAGTTTGAAGGGTCCGAACCGGCCACTTGCGTCCCCGGCACTAATATAATGGTGAAAAATATATTTTTTCACATGCCTGCACGACGCAAATATCTGAGAAAAGACTCCGTGGAATTATCTCAGATTCTTCGCGAATTTGAACGTCTCGCCTTGGTTAACACCGACGTTGATTTCACAATCATTCACAACGATGTAACTCTGCATCAGCTACTTCATGGCTCGCTCAAACAACGCATCAACGGCTTGTTTGGCAAGTCTATGGGCTCACAGATTATCCCTGTAGGCACAGAGACTTCCATTGTGAAGATTTCCGGATTTGTGGGACTGCCTCATCACGCCAAACGTCGCGGATACCAGCAGTTTTTCTTTGTCAACGGACGCAATATGCGTCATCCTTACTTCCATAAGGCTGTCATGAGCTGTTACGCTGATTTAATATCGTCGGACGTACAGCCCAGTTATTTCATCAACTTTGAGGTTGACCCATCGACTATAGACGTTAATATTCATCCGCAGAAGCATGAAATTAAATTTGAAAACGAGCAGCCTGTCTGGCAAATCCTAACAGCAGCCATTAAGCAGGCACTCGGCAAGGTAAACGCGGCCGGTGCCATAGATTTTGATTCAACCGATGCCATTCCCGACCTGCCCGTTTTTCTTCCTGACAACAATACCATTATGCCCGGCATCCAGACCGATCCGGATTACAATCCATTTGACTTAAAGGAAAATGATCCTGAACCGGTAGAGCGCATTAAGGTTGAGTCTTCACGCCTTAACTCACTTTCCGCCGGCAATGTCAGCAGGCCATCAGCAGGAGTTCCGCGCGACTGGCAGAAACTATACGAGTCGTTTGCAAACAGACGCGATGAGGCTATCAATTCACCGGAATTGCCGGCAGAAGCCCTCTCTGATGCGATACCGCTAAATGATGAACCAAAGCTTGTAGAAAAAGAATCAGGCTTATTTTCTGTATCTGATGTATCAAACGGCTTGCTGAGTGTTGACAACAGATATCTGGCAGTATCAACACGAGAAGGCCTGATGATAATCAACCGCCATCGTGCCCATATCAAAGTGCTTTACGAGGATTTTATAAAAAGATTGAGCCAAGCACCACTCCCGTCGCAACGCCTGATTTTTCCCGAAAGTCTCACTTTATCGCCTTCGCGAAGCAGCATTCTGTCTTCAATAATCACCATGACAAATCGGCTTGGATATGATGTGTCGTTCCTTGGAGATAATGTATGGTCAGTCAATGCAGTGCCATCGCTTCCCGGCAATATAAATCCCATAGAAACACTCAACCGTATAATTTCAGACATCGAAGAAACAGGCGAACTACCCGAAACCGCCCTGCTCCGCCCCGCAGCCCTGGCATTGGCACGCTCTGCGGCTATTACTCCATCACAAACACTCAGCGATGACGAGGCCGCAGAATTGGTAAATAATCTGGTAGCCTATCCCGAATATGCTTATACCCCTGATGGTCTTAAAATAACACACCTTCTCTCTCTGCATGAAATTCATAAAATATTTAGTTAGCCTGACAGCATTTTTTTCAATAGCATTTCCGGCAAGGGCTACACTCGAATATTCAGATTCTGAAGCCAAAGCATCGCTTCAGATGCTTGATGATATGCTTGAACGCCGAATGTATTTCATCAACAAACGTCAACTGAAGATCGACAGTTTGACCGCGATTCTGAAATCCGGCGATAATTCGCCAAAACTGATATTGAAAATAGCAGAAGCTTATACGGCTTTCAACAATGATTCGGCACTACACTATCTTGAGTATGGCAAGCAGTTGGCATCTTCCGATGAAAAAGTGCCATTCATTTTGAAACATCTGGCTCTGCTGCCTTTGAGCGGTTCGCACAGCGAGGCTGTGATGGAATTTGATTCGATTGACTCTGAACAATTGTCTGACAGTCATGTATCTCTATATTATGAGTCAGGACGTCAGATGTTCAGCTATATTTATTCTCTATCAGGAGTTGACAACAAGACCAAACAGCAATATGGCGACAAGGCCATAGAGTGCCAGCGCCGTCTCATTGAGCTTCTGCCGGATAATTCGGTCGAATATAAATATCATTTAGGAGAATACTATTTCTATAACAACGAAAAAGGCAAAGCACGTGTTTTGCTTGAAAAGGTATTCGAGACCGAGCCGATGATAAGCAATTACCGAGCACGTGCCGCTCACCATCTGGCCTCGATAGCTCTGGAGCGCAATGACGAGAATACATATATTTATTATATCTCGCAGGCTGCAATAGCCGACGTAGCTTCTGCAACCCGCGAAGTAGCCGCGCTGCAGGAACTCGGCAGCTTCCTCTATTCCAAAAAAGATGTGGACAGGAGCTATACTTACCTTACAGCCGCTTTGGCTAATGCGGTAGAGTGCGGTGCAACAATCCGCATGGTTGAATCGTCAAGGTCGCTTCCTATAATAGAAAGGGCAAAAGCCGCACAGATTGAGAACAAGGAATACACCATTTATGCTATCGTATGCGTTCTGGTCTTAATCATGCTTACCTTGGTAGCGACTCTTGTGCTCTTGCATCGCGAGATTACCAAGATGAGAAAGTTGCAGGACAAACTTCAAAAAGCAAATAAAACAAAAGAAGTTTATATCAGCCAATTCCTGAGCCTTTGTTCCATATACATGGACAAGCTCAATCAATTCTGTAAAATAGCAAACAGAAAGATTACCGCCGGAAAGGTTGAAGATCTGTATAAACTCACAAAGTCCGGGAAATTTGTAGAAGAACAGAGCCGCGAGTTTTATGAAGTATTTGACAATGCCTTCCTTCATCTTTATCCAAACTTTCCCAGTCAGGTAAATGCCCTGTTATTGCCTTGTGAGCAAATTCAATTGAAAGAGGGCGAACTGTTGAATACTGACCTGCGCATATTGGCATTCATGCGACTTGGCATTGAGGACAGCTCGCGCATAGCCCAGGTGCTCAATTACAGCATCAACACTATCTATGCCTACCGCAACCGCATCAAAGCCAAGGCGATAAATAAGGATACTTTTGAAGCAGATATTATGAAAATCAGTTCGGTTTCATAAAGCGATCGAAAAAAAGTTCAGTAATTTTATGTTATTTAACATATATTTAAAACACTGTTTGTCAACTTATTAAAATAGCCATCCCTCTAAATCTTTAAAAATCTGCATTGTAGGTTTAGGTAAAATGGGAATTTTTTTGTAACTTTGCATTGTAAAAGTTGAAAATATCATTTCAGTTTTAGGGTTAGTATAGATTGTTAGTATCTTACAAATTGCAATCGGATAATACGGTTGCAATAGACAATCAAAAATGTGTTTTATGTTAGTTATGTAATTGTTTTAAGTCATTAAAACGCAATCAGGATGTCTTCGTGAGAAGATATCCTGATTTGTTTTTATAAACCTGCTTTTGTAATTTTGTGCTAAAATTTTAAAGAAATGAATCATCTCTGGTTTTTTTATCCCGAAAACGATATTGCCCTTGCTCACGGCACGGCAAACTTTTCTCCACCGCAGATGGCTACCAACCTGCGTCGCAGCGCCGAAATACTGCCTTTATGGATGGCAGGCAAGGATGACAAGGTGCTTTGTCATGGTATCAATAAAAATTGGCTCGATAATATCTGCGAATCATATAGCATCAATGCCGGTGTGTGGAATCATACCGATTTTGACCTCTTGCCTACTCCATGGGGTTGGTCTGCCGCATCGAGAGCCATATTCATACACGAGGGTTTTGAAGAATCAGTTTTACCAGATTTGGTTACAATCGAACGATACAGAAATCTTTCGCATCGCCGGACAGCTGATATTGTTACCCGGGAAGTGAGCAAATTGCTTGATTTCACAATCTATCCGCCGGCCATAGAGGTTACTGACACAGACGTACTCGCTCAAATCATAACCGACAAACAAAATGTGGTTATAAAATCACCTTGGTCTTCTTCCGGCCGAGGGGTGCGATTTGTGGATCACAACCATTTGCAACAAGCTATTTCTGCAGCTGCCGGTACTATCAGAAAACAAAAATCAATTATGGTTGAAGATTACATCAATCCTCATTTTGATTTCGCTCTGCTTTTTGAATGTAAAGATTCTGTTTGCAATTTTGCCGGTTATTCCCTGTTTCAGGCAGATCCGTCTTCTGGGCAGTACACAGGCAATATGGTAGCAGGACAGCAGGTATTACGTGCACGGATTTTAGAAAGATTAAATCCCGAACACTTGTCGCAAATTATAAATGCTTTGCAAAAAGTAATATCAACCATTATAGCACCTTCATATTCTGGTCCGGTAGGAGTTGATATGCTTGCCGATAAAAATGGACAAATGCACATAGTGGAGCTCAACCTCAGATATACCATGGGATTCATGGCCCTGGGACTCGAACGCTTTGTTGGCCGCGAAGCTGTTTTTTATATGGAGAAGGGTGACGGGACTGCTCAAAATTGTCCTGCAATAGAGCATGGGCGTCTATGTGACGGAGTTCAAACGCTCACTCCGCCGGGCGGAGACTTCTCATTTATGCTGAAAGTCGTATAAACACAAAAAAGCCGATAGATTTTTGTTCTACCGGCTTTTTTCATCAATCTATAGATTTATTTGCTGCTGTCAAGCTGCTGAAGCAGTTGTTTTACACTTTCCGCAATCTGCTCGTCTATATTCTGTTCAACTTTCATAGGATCGTTATATACGACTACATCAGGCTCAAGCTGATGATTTTCCATAACGTTACCGTGAATGTCAACCGAAGTAACCTGAGGAATACCGAACACGATGTTGGGATCAATCTGATTCTCCCACCATACTGCAGTCATTGTACCGGGAACGGGAGCGCCTACAATCTTACCGATTTCAAGGCTCTTATATGCCATCGGAGTACCATGAGCGTCAGAATAGTTGGCTTCGTTTACAAGCATTACCGAAGGCTTGGTCCACTGCGAGAATGGTTCAGAACCGATGTACTGGCCACGCGGTTTGAAGTCTACATATTTCTTACCGCTGAGCAGAATTGCAACATCATTATGGAGCCATCCGCCGCCATTCCAGCGCGTGTCTACAATCACAGCTTCACGATTGCGGTACTTGCCGAGCAGCTGAGAATATACTGTGCGGAATGAAGGTGAATCCATTTCTTTTATATGTACGTATGCTATACGACCGTTTGAAAGGCTGTCGACCATAGCCTGATTGCGACGAACCCAACGCTTGTAGAGCAGGTCTGACAATGAGCCTTTGCCTATGGGACGGATATTGACATTACGGATTTTGCCCGCAGCGTCTTGCACCTTAAGCATCATCTTCTTGCCGGCACGGTTTTTCAAAAGGGGGAAGTAGTCCATTTCCGGTTCGATTTCAGTACCGTCAATTTCCAGAATGATATCGCCGGGGGTGATATTGGCCGCAGCAGTTGTTAACGGGCCGCCGGGTACCAATTCTGCAATTTTAAGGCCCTTGCCTGAATAATCATCGTCAAAGTATGCACCGAGCGACGCTGTGGAATATGTCACAGGAGCATAATAGCGTCCTCCGGTATGCGACGCATTGAGCTCGCCAAGTATCTCGCTCAAGAGTATGGCGAAGTCTTCACCATTATTGATATATGGGAGGAACTTGCGGTATTCTTTTCCATAACCGTCCCAATCAACGCCATGAAGGTTGACATCATAGAACTTATCCTGTACCTCAGACAGCATGTGGTCATAGATATATTCTCTTTCTTTTGAGGGTGAGCGGTCGTAGCGAGCTTCGAATTCGATGTCTTCTGCACTGCCTTTGCCAAGGTCCACTTTCTTTATGCCCCCGCCGCTTATAACGTATAGGTTCTCTATTTTTTCATCAGGAACAATGCTGCCTCTCACACCCGAAACAAGTACTTTCGTACCTCCCTTGCGCAAATTCATTTCCATAAGATTGGATTTGCCTGTGGCATCACCTGTTATATAATAGAGTTTGTCTCCTTCTGCACTCAGAACGTAATTTCCCAGACCGCCTGATCTGCCGGTGAGACGTTCTGTTCTAAGATCTTTGTTATCAAAATCAAAGTTAACAGGCTGTTTTTCGTTTTCGGGTTCAGATTTCTTTGATTTTTTGTCAGATTTCTTTTTATCCTTGGTCTTTTCCTTGTCGGCTTTTTCCTTATTCTCCTTTTCTTCCTTGGCCAGAGCAGCCTCTTCCTCAGTGAGGTGCAATTTATCGTATGCCTCAGGCGTAAGAGCCATAAACATGATGTCGTCCTCGGCGCCCCATGAGCCATGGCTGCGCATACCATAGCGATCGCTGCGCCAGGTTATAGCTTCACCGTCAAGAGCCCATCGGGGATCATAATCGGTATAGCCGCTTTCTGTAAGATTTACTACCTTGGTACCATCGGCCGAAACCATGGCTATATCCTTGTTGTTCCAACCCCCTACTCCTATATAATCTACGAGAAGATTGCGGCTGTCGGGACTCCACATAAAGCCGACGTCACCATCGGTATAAGAATAATTGTATTTACCATCGAGGGCTGTTACCGCCTTTTTGGTATCTACATCAATTACACGCAGGATGGTGCGGTCTTCAAGGAAGGCTACCTTTTTGCCATCAGGACTGAATACAGGTTGCTGGGCAGCCTTGTCTGACGAATACAGAGGCTCTTCGATAAGCTCGGTAGCGTAAGCAAACTGCTTTTCGTCATCGTTTTTGATACGTGAGGTAAACAATTGCCATTTGCCGTCGCGTTCGCTGTCATATACAATAGTACGACCGTCTTTACTGAAACTTACGTTACGTTCTTGTCCGGGAGTATCGGTTATACGTTTTGTAGTTTTATATTTTACTGACGTTACATAAACATCGCCTCGAATGACGAATGCCACTTCTTTTCCTGTAGGACTTACAGCCAAAGTTGTAGCACCACCGGTGCGAAGCTGATCCACCAGGTCGCGGTCGTAGTCATCGCTTACAATCGACACATTGACTTTCTGAGGCTCTTTGCCGGGGACAAGGGTATATATCTCGCCATCCCAGCTAAAAGCCAACAGCCCGTTGTCAGATGCTGAAAGCGAGCGCACGGGATGTTTGACAAATGAAGTAAGCTTGCGCTTTTCGCTTCCAGAAGTATTGCGCGAATATACATTGAGAGTACCGTCTTCCTCGCTGATATATGCAAAATTATTATCATTGAGCCATACCGGATTCTGATCATTGCCCTTGAATGTTGTGAGCAACTTATTGGAGCCTTCCTTCATCAGGCGGATATCACCTGTAGCAGATGAATTTTCATGCTTGCGATAAGCGTTTTCGTATCCTTTCTTATCTTGATACAATACTTCACCCTTCTTATTGACGCTGATCGCCGACATAGGATGGGTCGAAAACATCTTGGGACGCTTAGCCGAAGTAGTTACACTGTAGACTTGCGAACCAAACGGGCCAAGAGCTGAACGATAGTCGGGCATTTCGCTGGCTATGAAAAGAACGGTTGAATCGTTAAGCCACGCGGCAGGCTTTTCGGCTGTTGAGCTGGTGGTAAGTCGACGGGCTGTTCCACCGGTTGAGCTGATAATGAAAACATCCTGCGAACCATCACGGTCGCTCGAAAAAGCTAAGTACTTTCCATCAGGACTCCAAACGGGATAGCTGTCGTAGGCCGGATTTGAAGTAAGCTGACGAGCCATTCCTCCTGCTGACGGAACTGTATACACATCTCCCTTGTAGGTAAATGCAATAGTTTTTCCATCCGGAGAAATAGCAACGTTGCGCAACCACAGAGGAGTGGAATCGGCTGCATTCATTGCAATACATGCCGATAAAGCCATTGCACCGAAAATCAATTTTTTCATTGAATTAAAACAATTTTTGATTGGTTTATAAGTAGATAAAACCGGATTATAAGATGTAATACGATATAAAATATCCTACACCTTCCTATAATTCAAAATATTAATTAACTTTGCAAAGTAATACAAAATAATCATCTTATTGAAGTTAAATTGTGTTAAGAAAGCAAAAGATTGCTGATTTATTATTAACTTTCGCATAAATTGAATAATGGATAATTTATCCGTATATGTTTGAAGCCGTACAAGGTATTGACTGGAGTTGGGCAAGAGAAATTATCTTCATAGCTTATGCCCTGACTATTGTCAGCATTATAGGAATCGTTATCTCTGAAAACCGCAATCCTGTAAAATCGCTGGCATGGGTAACCGTGCTCCTGCTTCTGCCCATGCTCGGCATAGTGTTGTACCTGTTCTTTGGACGTAATATACGCAATCAAAGGAAACTGAGCCGACGTTATCGCCGCAGGCTTAAGAAAAGAGCACCCCGCAGCAGTATCAATTTCAGGGAACTGAATCTGCCGCCAGAAACCCTGCAACTTATTCGCCTTGGCCACTCGGTTGGCGGTGCACCTATATATAATGCCAGCAAGGTTGATGTTTTTGTATCCGGTAAAGAAAAATTCAACAGCCTGAAAAAAGACCTGCTATCGGCAAAAAAATTCATCAATATTGAGTACTATATTTTTGAAAATGATAATATAGGCACTGAAATCTCAGAAATTTTGATGCAGAAAGCCCGTGAAGGTGTTACCGTAAGAGTTATATACGATCATGTAGGCTCATTCACTGTGAAATCGAGATTTTTCAAGAAGATGAGAGAAGCCGGAATTTTGATTTTCCCATTTTTCAAAGTTTCTTTTCCGCAGCTCGGCACAAGACTGAACTGGCGAAATCACAGGAAATTGTGCGTGATTGACGGTGCAATAGGATATCTTGGCGGCATGAACATAGCAGACCGTTATATAGACGGAGGCAAGAAATTTGCTTCATGGCGCGATACTCATGTCAGAGTTGAGGGCACCGTGGTATCGGCGTTGCAGTATGCTTTTGCCGTTGACTGGCATTTCATGGGGCAACCACTTATTGAGGAAGAGTTTAATGCCGATAATAATACCGACAGCAATATCAGCGTGCAGATGCTTACATCCGGGCCCACATCTCAGTGGAGCAACATCTCATATATGTTTCATAAGGCTATATGCAGCGCCCGCCGCAGGATTTATATACAGACTCCATATTTTCTGCCAACAGACTCGCTGCTGAAAGGACTTATCACAGCTGCGCTGTCGGGTGTGGACGTACGGGTACTAATACCCCGCAAGTCTGATTCGCATCTGCTCGACAATGCTTCTGCATCATATATTTCCGAATGTTTGAGATCCGGCATAAAAATCTATTTCTATGAAGCCGGAATGCTTCATTCAAAGCTTATAATAGTTGACGATAATTTTGTCACCATCGGATCTACCAATTTTGATTTTCGTTCGTTTGAACACAATTTTGAAGGCAACCTGTTCTTCTACTCACAAGAATTTACTAACAAGATGCTCGAAATTTTCAGAGAGGATTTAAAACAATCCACACGAATACTGCCCGATGCCTGGAGCAAACGTCCCCTGGTACGCAGAGCCATTGAAAGTGTAGAGCGTCTGCTAAGTCCTATATTATAATGTCAGCAATAGATATTTCTGCAAACCGCGAGCGGTTCATAGAACTGCTTAAATCTACCGGTCGCGACGGTATAGACTATGTTATAGAAGATCTCGACGCATGGGGCTTCTTTGAAGCGCCGGCATCTGTACGCAACCATTTCAACTTTCCGGGTGGGCTTGCGCTGCACTCGCTCAATGTGTACGACATGGCCATGGCTATAAGGAATGCAACAATCCCGTTGAGACCAGATATGGAAAAAATGCTCAATACCGACTCAATAGCGATAGCTGCCCTACTCCACGATATGTGCAAGACCAATATATATAGACACACCAAACGCAAACAACGCAATGAAATCGGAATATGGGAAGAAGTCGAGGCATACGATGTAGACTATTCTGAAATGCCCGTAGGCCACGGCGAAAAATCCGTAATAATGCTCCTCCGCTCAGGTCTTGACCTCGAAGATGAGGAAATTTTTGCTATAAGATGGCACATGGGACCATGGGATTTACCTTCTCAGTCTATCGAGATGGATAAATCTTATCGCAAGGCTCAAGAAAAATCTCCGCTTGTTGCATTAATTCATACCGCAGATACCTTAGCTGCACAGATTCTGGAGAGGGATATGCAATAACACATTGTAAAGCAATAAAATACACAGGTGCAAGGCATAGAAACAAGGGTAAAGCACAAGCTTTTTGAATAACATGAAAAGATAAATTTTAGCGAAAAATTGAATTTTTTTTGCAAAAATGCTTGCAGATTCAAAAATAATGCGTACCTTTGCATCGCAAAAGCGAAATAACGCCAAGCACAACTGCGAAAATAGCTCAGTTGGTAGAGCACAACCTTGCCAAGGTTGGGGTCGCGGGTTCGAGTCCCGTTTTTCGCTCAAACAGGCTGCAAGACCATCAATGTCCGGATGGCGGAATTGGTAGACGCGCTACTTTGAGGGGGTAGTGTCAATTATGACGTGTGAGTTCGAGTCTCATTTCGGACACCAATAAAAACTCCAGGTATTAATTTTAATGCTTGGAGTTTTTATTTTACATCAATCCCCAATCGTTAACAAATGTCAAATTGCTGTTGTCCCGAGAGTATTCTTGCATCAGTATTTTGCCAATTGTTAATAATTTAGTAATTTTGCAGTCGCTTTTAAAGCCCTACCGTGTGATGGGAAATTAAGAAGCAACTTAATTTTGAGTAACACAACTAATTAAACAAAATGAAAACATTCAAACTCGCAGCTCAGCCCCGTACAGAGCTCGGCAAGAAAGCTACCAAGGCTCTTCGTGCCAACGACATGATCCCCGTTGTTCTTAACGGCGGTGAAGTATTTGACCTCCCCTTTACCGGCACTCTCAAGCTCGGTGAAAAGATTGTGGAAATCGGTAACGGCAAAGCCCTTATCACTACTGATCTCACCGTTTCAAACGACGCTGTACGCAAGCTCATCTACACACCTGATATCTTTGCCATCGAGCTTGATATCAACGGTGAAAAACGTATGGCCGTACTGAAGGATCTCCAGATTCAGCCCGTTAAGGATACCATCCTCCACATAGACCTTCTCGAAGTAAACGACACCAAGCCCGTTGCTGTTGACGTTCCTGTTAAACTCGAAGGTCACGCCGAAGGTGTTAAGGCCGGTGGTAAGCTCTCTCTTTCAATGAAGAAGCTCCGTGTTAAAGCCGTTTACACCAATATTCCCGAACGTCTCGTTATCAATGTAGATAACCTTGGCCTTGGCAAGTCTCTCCAGGTTGGTGACATCCACTTCGAAAACCTCGAACTCATGAACGCCAAGAATGCCGTAGTATGCGCCGTTCAGCTCACCCGTGCCGCTCGTGGTGCTGCTGCAGCTGCTGCGAAGTAATTCTACTGAATGAAGTATCTCATAGTTGGGTTGGGTAACATAGGCAACGAATATGCCGGTACCCGCCACAACATTGGATTTATGGTATTGGACGCTTTTGCTGAAGCGTCCAATATTTCTTTCAGCACCCAACGCTACGGCGATGTGGCGACCATGCGTTTGAAAAATAAACAGCTCGTTTTGCTGAAACCATCAACGTATATGAACCTTAGCGGTAACGCCGTAAGATATTGGCAGCAGAAAGAAAACATAAGCCTTGAGAATATACTGGTTATTGTAGATGACATTGCCCTGCCCTTTGGTGCCATCCGAATAAAGGCCAGGGGTAGCGATGCCGGTCACAATGGTTTGAAGAACATTGCTCAGATGCTTGGTACAGAGTCGTATGCCCGCTTGAAATTCGGAATAGGCAATGATTTTGCCCGCGGCTGTCAGATTGATTATGTACTGGGACAATTCCCGGATGATCAGAAAGCCGAGCTTGCCGAAAGAATCAAGGTAGCCGACGAAGCTATTCGCGAATACGTGCTTGCTGGTCCGCAGGCTGCAATGTGCAAGTACAATAATAAATAAGAGTCTCTAATATGGCTACAGAGGTCAGAATAGACAAATGGCTGTGGGCGATGCGTATATTCAAGACCCGGACAATCTCAACCGAAGCTTGCAAGAAGGGACGCATTACCATTAACGACGACACAAATCCGGTCAAGCCATCGAGAATGCTGAAAATTGGAGATATTGTTCACGTCCGCAAACCTCCGGTAACATATTCATTCAAGGTTAAGGCTGTGACAGAAAACCGCCTTGGCGCGAAGTTGGTTCCCGAGTATCTGGAGAACGTCACTCCCCAGGATCAGTATGACTTGCTGGATGTGGTGAAGATTTCGGGCTTTGTTGACCGACGCAAGGGCCTGGGTCGCCCCACCAAACGCGAAGGCAGAGAACTTGCCCGATTCACTGATACCTATGCGAGTGATGACGGATGGGACTTTGACTTCGATTTAGACGAGGAATAAAACCGATTAAAAAAAGAGTTGGCCGATTATGCAGCCAACTCTTTTTTAGTTCGTATTACAGCAGTGCTTATTTAGCAAGACCGCGGAAGCGAAGCAGGGCTTCTACAGCGGGTTCGTGGCCACGGAATTTCTTGTATAATTCCATGGGGTCTTCTGAACCGCCCTTTTCAAGAATGTTTTCTTTGAAAGATTTTGCTGTAGCGGGATCAAAGATACCGTTTTCTTCAAACAGTTCAAAGCCGTCACAATCAAGAACCTGAGCCCAAAGATATGTGTAATAGCCTGAGGCATAGCCGTCGCTGCCGAAGACATGCTTGAAATAAGGTGAACGATAGCGGTATGTGAGCTGAGAAGGCATGCCCAGTTTGTCGCCTACCTGTTTTTCAAATTCAAGTATATCAATATCGCCTTCAGGATTGAGTTTGCCATACTGGAGGTCGAGGAGAGCGGCGCCAACGAGTTCTGCGGTCATAAAGCCCATATTGTGCTTTGAAGCAGCATTGAGCTTGGCAATAAGCTCATCGGGAATTGTGTCACCGGTCTGATAGTGATGTGCGTAGGTGCGCAGAAGTTCAGGCTGGAATGCCCAGTGTTCGTGAATCTGTGAAGGAAGTTCAACAAAGTCGCGGTCTACGTTTGTTCCTGCCTGGCTCTTGAGAGCGGCTTTGGAAAGCATGCCGTGCAGGCCATGACCAAATTCATGGAACATAGTTTCCACATCATCTGTAGAAAGAAGCGAGGGAGTATCTCCGCTGGGTTTGGCGAAATTGCAGACATTGAAGATGATGGGACGAGAAGAAGTGCCATCGGCTTCGGTCCATGAGCCCTTGAATTCGCTCATCCATGCGCCCTGACGCTTTGAATCGCGGGTGAAATAGTCAGTCATGAATACCGCTACATGCTGGCCCGTGCTGTCGGTAACATCATATACCTTAACTTCGTCGAAGTATTTGGGAGCATCGGGCATTTCGGTAAATGTTACACCATACAGACGTTTTGCCATACCAAAGATACCGTTTCTTACAGAATCCACTGCGAAGTAAGGACGGATTTCGCTGTCGTTGAGTGCATACTTGTCGGCACGTACCTTCTCTGCGTAATAATAGTAGTCCCAGGGTTCGATGGTGATCTTGTCGCCGTTGCGGTTAGCCAGTGCCTGCATTTCTGCAACTTCTTCCTTCACACGGTTAACGGCAGGAGTCCAGATTTGCATAAGGAGATTTTCTGCGTTTTCAACAGTCTTGGCCATTACGTTGTCGGTCATGTAAGAACCGAAATTCTCAAATCCGAGCAACTGCGCTTTTTTAGCGCGAGCCTTGAGGATGCTGTTTATTACAGGGAGGTTGTTGTAAGGTTCGGTCTGAGCCTGGGTTGTATAACCTTCATACATCTGCTTGCGCAGGTCGCGGTCTTCGGCATACTGGAGTACCGGCAGACGCACCGGGGCATGGAGAGTGAATACCCATTTGCCGGCGAGATTGCGGTTGGCAGCTTCATCAGCAGCCACAGCCACTACATTTGCGGGGATACCTGCAAGGCGTGTGGAGTCTTCTACTACGATAGAGAAGGCATTGGTGGCATTAAGCAGGTTTTTGTTGAACTGAAGGTAGAGATTTGTCAGCTCGGTATTAAGTTCCTTGAGCTCATTTTTCTGAGCTTCATCGAGCAGCGCGCCCGAGCGCACAAAGTCCTTGTAGTATGTTTCGATAGCACGAACTTTGTCGGGAGAAAGATTCATGCTATCGCGATTTTCATAGAGGGTCTTGAAACGCTGGAACAGTTTGTCGTTCATCATGATTGCATCCTGTGCCTGCGAATACTTGGGATAGAAAGTCTCGGCTATCTCTACCATCTCGGGTGAGGAATTGGATTCTTCGAGAGCTGAGAACACCAGGACTACCTTGTTTACTACATCGGCAGCATTTTCAAATGCCATCACAGTATTCTCGAAGGTCGGAGCATCAGCATTGTTTACGATAGCCTCTACTTCTTCTGCCTGCTTGGCAAGGCCTGCTTCAAGAGCAGGCAGATAGTGGTCGTAGGTGATTTTGTCGAAAGGCGGGATTTCGTACTTGGTGGTGTATTCCTGCAAAAACGGATTGTCGGCGTTTTTGTCTGACTTGGAACATCCCACTGTAGCCGCTCCTATTCCGAGAGCGACTGATGTTAGGATAATTAGTTTTTTATTCATAAAATTAGATAATGATTTCAACTTTGCAAATATAAATAAAAAAACTGATATTGACTTCTCAAATATCAGTTTATTTCAATCAGTTTATCACAAACGAGACCAATCTGCCGTTTTCTGTCTTAATCACTATAACCCCTTCGACATACGAAGTGGAATGGATTTCTCTGTCAAACGGTTTTATGGTGACTGATTCTCCGTCTATCTCGACAATTGAGAGTCCGTATTCCTCATTGTTTAATATCACTCGCCTGCATAAGTAGCGCATTTCTTGGCCTTGTTTTATCATTAGTATTCAGCGAATCCACATTCAATGGATTAACGCTGTCTGCTTCCACTTTTTTATCTTTGGCATTTTTGGGCTCAATCAGTCGCTGCTGGTATGGGCGGTTGACACCGGGTTGAACTCGGCGGCGTGTCAAGCTTATTGAATCAATAATTACAGGTTTATTGGCACTGAGTGTATTGATACGAATCCAGCCTGACAGACGGGTAGCAGTACGGGTTGAATCAGTAAAAAGCGACAATTCCTGGCGGTTGCTCTCGCTCTGCGATATGATATTGGTAATCATCTCAACAGCCCCGTCTTCGTATTCTGTGGTAAGATTCCATTGAGCGGAAGCGCCCGGGATAAGGATTCTTGATTTCAGAGTATATATATCGCCGGGTTCCCAGTTGGGGTCGGTCTCATAGCTGAACGACAGATAGTGGGTAGGCAGCTTATCATTGATGACGTAATACGGATAGCCGTTCCATAGGTCAACCGAGTCGCCGGCTACCGTCATGGCCATCTGTCCCGCTGCCAGTACATTGGCTTCCTTCATGCGTTGCTCAAGAATCTCTATCGTGAGATCGTTTACATCGCTGAAACGTTCAGTGTTGCGCCCATACCATACCAATGAGGTGTCGAATTGCTCTGAAGTGATACCATGCTTTTCAAAAATGGCATCTTTAATTGCCATTTTCTTTGATGGTTGAGCATATTGTGAAGGATGAACGGTAATAACAGCATCAGCCATTCGCATATCGGCAAGAACCTCTGCCATGTCATCGGGTTGTATGACATACGAAGGGACTCTGTTGCAAGCTGTTGCTGCTATCAGGCCTGCCAGAACGACCGGAATTAACTTACGTTTCATCAATATTATTTTTTATCAGCTTTTTCGACTGTATCTGTATTTTCTTCGTTTCCGAAAGGCAGATATTTGCTGTAAAAGAGAATCAACATCAGTATTCCGACTGTGATAGCGGAATCAGCGATATTGAACACAGGGTCAAAGAAAGAGAAGGTGCTGCCGCCTATGGCCGGAATCCACTCCGGCCACCGGAATGAAAACAAGGGGAAGTAGAGCATATCCACAACCAAACCGTGGAATATCCCTGCATAACCTTCGCCCCAAGGGACAAATTGTGCAATCTGAGGAGGCCAGGGATTGGTGAAAATCTCACCATAGAACACACAATCTATAATATTGCCGCCGGCACCGGAAGCAATAAGAGCCAAAGTCACCACATAGCCTTTCGAGACCTTTTGTTGCTTGCATACCTTAACGATATACCATATCAAAAGCGTAACTACAACTATACGGAAAATTGTCAGCAACAGTTTGCTGCCAAATTCCATACCAAAAGCCATGCCGTTGTTTTGAACGAATCTCAATTCAAAAAACGGCAATATCGGCAGGCTTTCACCAAGATAAAAATTGGTCTTTACCCAAATTTTAAATATTTGATCAACCAGGATGACTCCCATACCTACAAGTATGGCGAGTCGTCTCGGTGTGAATAATTTGTTTTCAGACATCTTTTGAGTGTGTTTTACATACTCTTAACGTTTCTGTTCCTTACCCTCGATAGAAAGGGTGGCATGAGGAACGGCACGCAGACGTTCTTTGGGAATCAGTTTGCCTGTAGCGCGGCATACTCCGTATGTCTTGTTGTCAATACGCACTAAGGCTGCACGCAGATGGTTGATAAACACGCGTTGACGTTCTGCCAGTCTTGCTGCCTCTTCTTTTCCAAGAGTGTAAGCTCCTTCTTCAAGAGCCTTGAATGTAGGCGAAGTATCAGAAGTACCGTTGCCATCGGTATTACGGAGCGACGAGCAGAGATTTTCATATTCTCTTTCTGCCTTTTCGAGCTTTTCGAGAATAAGCTGACGGAATTCTTCCAGCTCTTCGTCGGTATAACGTTTCTTTTCGTTCATGGTCAGTTCTTGATTATAAGTACTTTCACCTTGAGTTCGTCAATTTCAAGAATTTCTGCTCCGGTAGCATCTTCTGCAAAAGCAGCAACGTTTACAGCATCGGCAAGCACCTGTGCTCCAATGTATTCACCGAAATCCTTGAGAACAGCTTCAACAGTCGCATCAGGGGCGAATGTGATTGTTATCCTGTCGGTGATATCGTAATCGCGGTCCTTACGGATATTCTGTATACGGTTGATGATATCTCGGGCAATTCCTTCGCGACGAAGATCGTCGGTGATTGTTATGTCGAGAGCCACTGTCAGGGGGCCGTCGTTAGCCACGAGCCATCCTTCAATGTCCTCTGAGAATATTTCCACATCGCTTATCTCAACTCTGTGCTTGGCTGCGTCCAGTTCTATTTCGAGATATCCGTTGCGTTCAAGCGAGGCGATATCGGCTTGTGTAAGCTCGTTGATTGCCTTTGCGGCAGCCTTCATCTGCTTGCCGAATTTCGGGCCCAGCTTTTTGAAATCGGGCTTAACTCGTTTAACAAGAGCACCTTCGCCATCATTTACAAGCTTGAGATTCTTAACATTGATTTCTGTGAGCAGGAGCTGCGAAATCGACTCAATGCGATTTCTGGCCTCATCATCAGCCACAGGAATCATGACAGTAGAGAGCGGCTGGCGAACCTTGATATTGACTTTACGACGGAGCGAAAGCACCATGGATGTGAGCTTCTGAGCGGTGTCCATACGCTGTTCAAGGCCCTCATCAATAGCGGCTTTATCAGCCTGAGGATAAGTGTCGAGGTGAACAGATGTTTCACAAGCCGGTTTGCCGTCAATACAAGTAAGGTCGCGGTACAGGCGGTCGGCGTAGAAAGGCGAAACCGGAGCTATGAGCCTTGCTATGGTCAACAGGCAGGTATAGAGTGTCTGATATGCAGCGAGCTTGTCCTGGCTCATACCGCCGCCCCAGAAACGCTTGCGGTTGAGACGAACATACCAGTTTGAAAGATTATACAGTACGAAGTCGTTGATAGCACGGGCAGCCTTGGTAGGTTCATAATCGTCAAGTGCATCATCCACAGCGATTATCAACGAGTTGAGCTTTGATATAATCCAACGGTCGATTTCAGGACGTTCAGCCAGCGGTACCTGCGGAGTGTCGATGCTGAAGTTATCCACATTTGCATACTGGGCAAAGAATGAATAGGTGTTGTAGAGTGTGGCAAAGAGCTTGCGTCCTACTTCGGTTACACCTGCCGGGTCATACTTCAGGTCATCCCAGGGCGATGAGTTGGCAATCATATACCAGCGCAGAGGATCTGAACCGTATTGAGAAATGGCTTCAAAGGGATTCACGGCATTGCCGAGACGCTTTGACATCTTATTACCGTCCTTGTCGAGCACGAGTCCGTTTGAAACAACTGCTTTATACGAGATTCTGTCGAAAATCATACCGGCAATGGCATGGAGGGTGAAGAACCATCCACGTGTCTGGTCAACACCTTCGGCAATAAAGTCGGCAGGATAAACCATACCCTTTTCAAAAGCATCCTTGTTTTCGAAGGGATAGTGTATCTGAGCATAAGGCATGGAGCCTGAGTCGAACCATACATCAATCAGGTCAAGCTCGCGCTTCATGGGACGTCCGGTGGGCGACACAAGAATAATGTCGTCTACATACGGACGGTGAAGGTCTATCTTCTCATAGTTACCCTTGGAATAGTCACCCGGCACAAAACCTTTATCCCTCAAAGGATTAGAAGACATAAAGCCGGCAGTTACGGATTTCTCTATTTCATCCCACAGAGCCTGCACAGAATCAATTATCATCTCTTCTGTAGCATCATCCGTGCGCCATATAGGCAGCGGAGTACCCCAGTAACGCGAACGAGACAGATTCCAGTCCTGAAGATTCTCGAGCCATTTGCCGAAACGTCCCGAGCCTGTGGATGCCGGTTTCCATTTTATAGTTTCGTTAAGAGCCATGAGGCGTTCGCGAGCTGCTGTGGTCTTGATGAACCAACTGTCGAGGGGATAATATAGCACGGGCTTATCTGTACGCCAGCAATGGGGGTAGCTGTGCACATGCTTTTCTGACTGGAACAACAGACCGCGTTCCTTGAGCCACATGCAGATTTCTATATCGAGTGTGATGTCGCCATCTTTCTTTTCGGGATCGTATGCATTCTTTACGTATTTACCTTCCCACTGTTTGTAGGCTTCCACATCCACGCAATTCTTCACAAATTCCGGGCTGAGATCCTCCATGAGGTAGAAACGGCCCTGAAGGTCTACCATAGGTACGATTTTGCCGTACTTATTGATCAGTTCCATTCCGGGAATGCCGTTCAATGTAGAAACTCGTTTATCGTCAGCACCGAATGTAGCTGCAATGTGTACGATACCTGTACCGTCTTCAACTGTAACGTAGTCGCCAAGTATCACACGGAAAGCATTTTCAGAACCTTCGGGTTTCATCCAGGGGATGAGCTGCTTGTAGTGCATGCCTTCAAGTTCGCTGCCCATGTAAGAGCCTACGATTTCATAAGGCACCAGCTTGTCGCCGGGCTTGTAATCTTCTAGCTTCAGATCCTTGGCTTTGGGATTGAATACCGAGTTAACGAGTGCTTCGGCCAGTACAACAGTCACCTTCTGTCCGTCATATTTATTATATGTGCGAACAACAACATATTTGATATTAGGACCTACGCAAAGCGCCATGTTTGAGGGCAAAGTCCACGGAGTTGTAGTCCAGGCTATAAAAGCCGGAGTACCCCACCCCAGCATATCTGCCTTGGGATCGGTGATTTCAAACTGGGCGATACAAGTAGTATCCTTTTCGTCGCGGTAGCATCCGGGCTGATTCAATTCGTGCGAGCTGAGGCCGGTACCGGCAGCAGGCGAATAGGGCTGGATGGTATATCCTTTGTAGAGATAACCCTTTTTATACAACTGAGCGAGGAGCCACCACACCGATTCGATATAGCGGTTGTCGTATGTGATGTAAGGATCCTGCATGTCTACCCAATATCCCATATTGTTGGTAAGGGTTTCCCACTCTCGGGTATACTTCATCACTTCCTTACGGCAAGCGTCGTTGTAGTCGTCTACCGAAATCTTGTGGCCAATATCTTCTTTTGTAATTCCAAGGCTTTTTTCAACGCCAAGTTCAACCGGAAGGCCATGAGTATCCCAGCCGGCCTTGCGTTTAACCTGAAAGCCTTTCATAGTTTTGTAGCGGCAGAAGATGTCTTTGATAGTTCGTGCCATCACATGATGTATGCCGGGCATACCGTTAGCCGAGGGCGGACCTTCAAAGAAAACAAATGAAGGGGCACCTTCGCGCACTTCCATACTCTTTTCGAACAGATGCTCATCATTCCACAGAGCGAGCATCTCTTCATTTACTTTTGGGAGGTTAAGTCCCGAATATTCCGGAAATTTCTTCATAAATCGGAAGAATAAAAGAAGATATATTTTGAAGAGCTTTAGAGCAAGCTTACATCAGCTAAAAAATAACGCGACGGAAAAACAGTTGCTCAAAAGGATATAAAAATTGATCAGCTTAAGTTTTATATAAACATTAAAAGCATAATGGGGATGTGTCAGCGCAAGCCAACACACCCCCAGTGTAGAAATCTCGCCAAAACGGCCGAATATTATTCGGCTGCGGGAGCTTCAGTAGCTTCAGCAGCAGGAGCAGCTGCAGCAGCTTCGGCTTCAGCCTTGGCAGCAGCGAGTTCAGCTTTCTTTTTAGCAACGGCTTCAGCCTTTGCCTTGTTGATAGCTTCTTCTGCTTCGAGACGTTGCTTGGCGGCGAGCTGGCGCTTGTCGGCCATATCAGCCTTCATAGCATCAACTTTTGCTTGTTTCTTTGTCTTCCAGGCTTCGAAACGACGTTCAGCTTCAGCTTCGTCGAATGCGCCTTTCTTCACACCACCCTGAAGGTGCTTCATCAGAAGTACGCCTTCGTTTGAAAGGATGGTACGTACAGTGTCGGTGGGCTGTGCACCAACATTCACCCAATACAAGGCTCTTTCGAAGTTAAGAGTGATTGTAGCAGGATTAGTGTTCGGATTATAGGAACCTATCCTTTCAATGTACTTACCATCTCGTGGTGCCCTGCTGTCGGCGATAACAATGGGATAGAACGCATAGTTCTTGCGACCATGACGTTGTAATCTGATTTTTGTTGCCATTTAACTTTTTAGATTAATTAGTTGCTTGTATTGATTTGCGACCGCAAAGGTACGATTTTTTTTTCATTCTGCAAGTAATTTCGCTAAAAATAAGTCATTACCATAATCTTAAATTATTTTAAGAGCTTGTTTTGCCCTATCCTTTTATTAATCTTGAGCGTTTTAAGAGTGTCATTTCGACCCACTCGTTAGTTTATAAAAGAGTTAATTTAACGATTTTTTTGTGAAATAAGAGCTAAACCACTCAACAACTCATAAAAATTTACTATCTTTGCAGTCGAATTTTTCCAAAACGAAACAATAACATCAAGATACATTATAAAAACATGGAAATTAAGTTTGAAAAAACCGGCGACGCACGCGGTCTTATCTCAGTAAATATTACTGAAGAAGACTACGCAGCCAAGGTAACTGAAAAGCTCAAGGAAATTGGTAAGAAACACACTATCCCCGGATTCCGCAAAGGCCATATCAGCCTTCCCGAACTCCGCAAGCGTTTCGGCCGCGATGTTAAGAGCGAAGCAATCAATGATGTAGTTATCAATGCCGTTTTCGATTATATCCGCGACAACAACTTAAAGATACTTGGCAATCCCATGCCTGCCGAATCTAAGGAAATCGACCTCAAGCAGACCGACTATTCGTTCTCATACGACGTTGCTCTCTGGCCCGAGATGAACATGACTCTCGACAAGAGCGTGACCCTGCCCTTCTACAAGATTGAAGTGAGCGAAGAAATGATGGCCGAACAGGACAAGAACCTCTGCGAGCGTTTCGGCGCACAGGTTCCCGGCGAGGAAGTTGATGCCAAGGCTGTAGTAAAGGGTTCTATCATGGAACTCGGCGAAGACGGAGCCGTACGCACCGACGAAAATGCTATCCAGGTAGTATCAGGCATTGTTGCTCCTTTCCTTTTCAAGAGCAAGGAAGAAGCAGACAAGTTCCTCGGCAAGCACGTAAACGATAAGGTTGTATTCAATCCGTTCAAGGCTGCTGACGGCCAGGTTGCCGAACTCGCATCAATGCTGAATATCGACAAGGAAAAGGCTGCCGATGTAAAGGCTGACTTCGAATTTGCAATCTCGGAAATCATCGTCCTCAAGCCCGCAGAACACAATCAGGACTACTTCGACGATGTATTCGGCAAGGATAAAGTTCACAACGAAGAAGAATACAAGACTGCGCTCAACAACATGATCGCTGCTTCTCTCGCACCCAACAGCTTCCAGATGTTCAATCGTGATGCACACGACTACCTCATGAAGACTTACGGTGACATCAAGCTCGACGACGAACTCCTCAAGCGCTGGATTCTCCTTCAGGACAAGAATGCCGATGCCAAGGAACTTGACGAGCACTTCGAAGAAATGCTCCCCGGCATCAAGTGGGAAGTTATCTCAGGCGAAGTTGCCAACAAGCTCGGTGTAAAGGTTGAAGAAGCCGACCTTCAGGCCCGCGCCACATTCATCGCCCGCCAGCAGCTCCAGCAGTACGGCATGTACAACATGGACGAAGTAACAATTGCCGACATGGGCAAGAGAATCCTCGCCGACAAGAACTACCGTGGCCACATAGCTCAGGAAGTTGAAGAACTCAAGACATTCGACGCCCTCCGCAATGTAATCACAGTTGACGAAAAGACTGTAAGCCTCGACGAATTCCGCAAGCTTGCTAATCCCGAAGCTGAAAACAACGCTGAATAATTCAGACGACTAACATAAAATAAATACCGACGTCTGTATTTTCAAGTGCAGACGTCGGTTTCTTTTGAACAGACGGCAAAGTTTAAGTGTTTAAGATTTAGTGAATCTGAATTCTAAACAACTCAACTGATTTATTCAACTATAAATTACACTACTATGTCGCCTACCAAAAGCCTTACGTTTTCAACTCCTTTTGTAATCTGCTATACCGCAGTGTTGCTGATTTCATTCATCATGACCATCGCATTTGGTATATGGATGAACGATTGTGTTGAGAAACTGAATTATTCAATGGCCAATAATCTTAAAATGGCTCATCTGGCAAGTGGAATAGCTTTTATCTGCCTTGCCTTGTTCCATGGATGGTGCAACCGCTCGTATGTAATAAAGATGTTCACCGACCCTAACGAAACATGGCACAAGCTTGCTTACATGAGAGTACTGCCTTTCTTCCTGCTTGCATTTGTTTGTGTTGTGGTATCAGCTATAATGATTCTATGTAATAATAAGGAAGCGGTAGCATTTCATTGCGGAGTCGGCCTGCTGTTTGCCGTGCTTGCTGTTTTCCACATTACATTGAATCTCAGTTCAAGACCCTGCAAACAGCAATAAGATATTTTGATTACCTCGATATATGTCAAAAGATGAAAATTATATCATAGAAGATCATCCATGGGCCCCATGGCTTCCTGACGGTGCAAAAGTTCTGTTTATGGGGACTTTTCCTCCGGGAGAACACCGCTGGTCTATGGACTTCTACTACCCTAATCCGAATAACGATTTTTGGAGAATCATAGGTTTGCTTTTCTTGAAAGACAAGAATGCGCTGTATAATCATTCGTCCAAGTCATTCGACCTGCAACGGATTAAATGCTTGACCGATGAGCATGGTATAGCGCTCAGCGACAGCGTTAAAAGAGCACGACGCCTGCGCGGGAATGCATCAGATAAATATCTTGAGGTAATAGAAGGAAACAACCCGGCCTCTTATATAGAGCAAGTGCCTTCGTTGACCGATGTAGTTTCTACCGGCGAGAAAGCCGCATCAGTCATAGCCGAGCTTACAGGCACCACCGCGCCCAAGATGGGCGAGTATTGTATATGGAATTATTCAGATACCCGCAAGATAAGAATATGGCGGATGCCATCAACTTCAAGGGCATACCCGCTTTCACTTGAAAACAAAGCTGAATATTATCGAAATTTATTTACCGTCAGCGGTATATTGAAATGAATGGAAATATGAAATACATCGACACCTCTTTTTTCAAGATCACAACTGAGAAAATACCCGTTAAGTCGGGCAGCCTTCTCATTGCCGAGCCTTTCCTTGAAGAATCATGGTTCAACAGGTCGGTGATTTCTCTGATTGATCATTCAGATGAGGGCACAACAGGCGTTGTGCTCAATCATCCACTCAACAATACTCTCGACGAAGTTCTGGAGGGCGTTTCAGCCGATAGCCATGTAAAGGTGTACTGCGGAGGCCCCATGAGTCAAGACCGCCTATACTTCGTCCATACACTTGGAGATACCATAATACCCGATGCACGTCAATATTGTCCTGATTTATGGATCGGCGGCGATTTTGACGCTGCCATCTCTTACATAAACGAAGGCTACCCGGTAGAGGGGCAGATACGTTTCTTTATAGGTTACAGCGGATGGGAACAAGGCCAGCTCGACAGAGAGATAGAAGAAAATACATGGGCTATACAGCCTAAATCCGAGACTGTGGCTCAAATACTCGAGGGTGAGGGCGACAGCTATTGGCACAGGGCAGTGCGATCACTCGGCTCCCGTTATCGGCTATGGCAACTTTTGCCGGGAAACATTAAATCTAACTGATCAGAATATGTGCATTTTGAGTTATGAGGAAATTTAAGTAACTTTGCACTCGATTTTGAGATTTGTATATGAGTAATATAGACGAACCCGATCAGATTTTACAGCTCGGGCATATTGAAATTAAACCTGAAGAATACAATATAGAAGTAAATCCGGACGATTTACCAATTCTTGCAACAAGAAATCTGGTGCTTTTTCCCGGCGTTAATATTCCTATAAATCTTGGACGGGAGTCTTCGCTCGCCTTAGCCAAACGTGCATCAGAGGAAAAACAACCGGTTGGAATCGTGTGTCAGCTCGATCCGAAGAACGACTCCCCCAAGCATCTTTCAGAATTATATCGTTATGGAGTTGTAGCCGATGTTTTCCAGGTAATAGACTTGCCTGACGGTTCGCATACAGCCATAGTGCGCGCACGTCAGCGGTTCAGGATTATTGGCAAGAGCCAGGCTCCAAGAATCAACGATGGCATTTCTGCAAAAATAAAATTATTGCAAGACACAGAACCTTCAAATCAGGCTGAATTTGAGTCGATCATGGAGGAGGTTACACGTCTGGCGTGCGAGATTGCCACTAAATCTCATAATGGTGACAAGATGTTCTCCAACGCAGTTGAATCTATAAACGATTTAACTGACCGCCTGAATTTTATAGCCACAAATCTTCCTGATGAGCCTGAAGTCAAGGTAAGGATGCTTCAATGCGGACAACTTGACAAACGAGCAATGAGCTTGCTCAGGAGTCTGCTCGATGCTCAGTCAAAGATGAAAATATATGAAGACATCCTTGCCCGGGCCAAAAACAAGATGGGCGAGAATCAGCGCGCAGCATTCCTGCAGTCGCAGATGGAAGCCATTAAGGAAGAACTTTACGGTGATGGTTCAGAACAGGATGATTTCGACAATCTGAAAGAGCGAGCACAAAAAGCCAATATGCCTGAGTATGCTGCAAAAGTATTTGAAAAGCAGCTTAACAAACTCAAAAGGCTCAATCCCTCGACCCCCGATTATTCAGTTGAATACTCATATCTTGAAACTCTGGTTGATTTGCCTTGGAAACCTCTTGAGGCTGATGCCGATATCATAAATGCCGGCACAGTACTTGAGACACAACACTTCGGTCTTGAGAAAATAAAGCAGCGCATTCTTGAACAGATTGCTGTAATGATCAACAATCCGAGTGCCAAAACTCCCATTATCTGCCTTGTAGGCCCTCCCGGTGTAGGCAAGACTTCATTAGGCCGCTCAATAGCCGACGCCATGAAGCGCAAATATGTCAGAGTATCGCTGGGTGGTGTGCACGACGAAGCCGAAATCCGCGGCCATCGCCGCACATATATCGGAGCTATGCCCGGCCGTATAATCAAGGCAATGAATGCGGCCGGATGCATCAATCCCGTGATGTTGCTTGACGAGGTTGACAAGCTTGGACGCGACCACAAGGGCGACCCATCATCGGCATTGCTCGAAGTTCTCGACCCTGAACAGAACTCTACTTTCCACGACAATTATCTCGACTTGGATTACGATCTGTCGAAAGTACTGTTTATCGCTACAGCAAATACCCTTTCAACAATAGATGCTCCGCTGCTTGACCGTATGGAAGTTATCGAGCTTTCGGGTTACCTGCTTGAAGAAAAGTTGGAAATAGCGAAGCGCCATCTTCTTCCCAAAATTTTCAAAGAAAACGGGCTCGAAGAAGATTACGATTTCAATATTCCCGATGAAACGCTTACAGCGATAATAGAGAATTATACCGCGGAAAGTGGTGTTCGACAACTTGAAAAGACTTTGGGCTCACTTCTGCGCAAGCAGATATTGGCACGACTCCGAGGAGGTGAATTCCCCACCCCGATGCGTCCGTCGGATCTGCAAGCTCTGTTAGGGCTTCCAAAATACATAAAAGATAAGTATGAAGGAAACCAGATACCGGGTATAGTCACCGGATTGGCATGGACTCAGGCAGGTGGCGCCATACTTCTTGCCGAGGCATCGTTATCGGCAGGTAAAGGCGACAGGCTCTCCATAACCGGTAACCTTGGAGATGTAATGAAGGAATCAGCCACAATTGCGTTGCAATGGGTCAAGAGCCATGCCGATGGATTGGGTATAGATGTTGAAACTTTCGAAAAGAACAATCTCCATGTCCACTTCCCCGAAGGAGCCATTCCCAAGGACGGCCCCTCGGCTGGTATCACAATTGCCACGGCCATTGCCTCAGCATTCACTGGGAAACCTGTTAGAGAAAAAATTGCTATGACCGGTGAGATAACCCTGCGTGGACGAGTACTGCCTGTAGGCGGTATAAAAGAAAAAATACTCGCCGCAAAACGTGCGGGAATCAAAACCATCGTACTATGCGAGGATAACCGCCGCGATGTGGAAGACATACCATCCAATTATCTTACAGGACTTGATTTCAAGTATGTAAGGACAATGGAAGAGGTCGCAGCCTTCGCTTTAAAACAATAAAATCCATATACCGTCATGCGAAAGAATCGGCAACTTGAATCAGTTACCGATTCTTTCGTTTTCAAAATGAATTTCTTGGCAGCTCGCATCTTATGATTGAAATAAAATCCCTAATTTCGCAATCTGATCAGTTTAAATTTAATCCTGATGGCTCAGATAAATGAATTTCTTAATAATATCGACTTTGAAACTATGCGCGAGTATTGCATGGCCAACGGCAACACCGTCGGCTATGCAAAAGGGGATTTTTTTGATGAAACCGGGCGTATAGGAAAATATGTCGGCTTTGTAAAATCAGGCTATTTCAAATATTGCGTGCTTACATCAAAAGGCGATTATGCCGTAACAGGATTTTCATTTGCGGATGAATGTATAATGGACTTTACCCAATCATTCATTTTCAACAAACCTTCTAAAATCTCAATTATTGCGGGATGCGATTCAGAGGTAGTGCAAGTTCCGATGCGTACTCTCAGAGATTTTGTAACTCAAAACAATCCCGACCTTATTCCACACATGTCGGCAGTTGTTTTGGAAGAGGCATACGGCCGTTACCTTCATTTATATCAGGAATCACCATCTGATCGTTATTATGAACTTGTGGAGAAATATCCCGATGTCATGGAGTTGGTAACCTTGCGCGACATCGCTTCATATCTGCTTGTCACACCGACTTATCTAAGCCGCATCCGGAAAAAATCAGGAAAATAATGTAAAAATTTTTCGTTCTCTCAACATAAGTTGAGAGTTTTTATTTCTATTTACAGTATCTTTGCCAAAATTAATTGGCAAAGATGAAGAGGATAACGAAAATAATCTTTCATAACATTACCCGGATATGTGTGTTATTGATGTTTGGCAATAATTGTGTTGCAGCTGACGGTCTGACTGATTGGCATGGAATCGCCACCAAAGACCATATTCTAAGGATTACTCACGACAACAAGAACATTTATGTCTCATCATCCGGAGCAGGAATAACTGTTATAAATAAGAGTTCCGGACTTCAGAAAAATCTTAACAGGGCTAATGAACTCAGCATTGATAATTGTATTCTTGATATGTATTTATCAAAAGATGCCGTATGGACTTCGGGAAGATACTATGGTTTCGGGAAATTGTCTGACTCCGGTTCATACAAATTTGATATGCTCAAAGCCGGTTGCAAATCTTCGCAATGGATGCAGGGAATATTGGTTGAAAGCCCAACGGAAATCCTTTTAGGCGGACTGTTAGGATTTTATGAGTTCAATGGGTCAGAATGCACATACTCATATTATTTCAACGAATTAAGCCCTATGGCCATGGTGACAGACATTAAGAAAACACAGAATGGAGAAGTCTTTGTTTCCAGCCATGATTGGGGAAGCAGAGGAAATTCCCTCTTTAGGTATTCTGACGGGAAATTAACTCCGGTTGCCAACCCATGTTCATTTATCAATAGGATGGCAGTATGTGGCAACGCCGTCTGGCTTGCATCTGAGAGCAATGGACTTGTAAAATTTGAAAACGGCTCCTTTACGGAATACAATACCGACAATTCAGAAATTCCCGACAATTACATCTCAGATATATGTGTGGACTCCACCGGTTGTATTTGGATGGTATCATCCGCACATCTGATTAAATATTCAAACGGAGTTTTTCATTCATATTCCCTGCCCGAACAGTTTGCCATGATTAATGACCGTTTTACGGCAGTTGATGTCGACGGTCATGAGGTATATGCAGGTACCCAATTCCACGGGTTGCTGAAGTTTGAGGATAAGGATTGGGCGGCCGTTGATTTGATCGACAATCCTGAGTTCAGGAATATGACCCCTATAGCTTTCAGGGGAAGCAGCAGCATGGATTCCAATGGCAATTTCCTTATGGTGAGTGACTATGGTCTAAATGTCTATAACCCTGTTAGCCGCGAGTCCGGGATTATACCTTGCGCAAATCTTCGTGAAGTATGTGTTTCGCCTTTCAATGGAGATATCTGGCTCCGAAAAGCCGATCCGGACTCTTGTCTTGTAAAGATTGGCAGCGATAAATTGGTATTCTCATCTGATGCTGTACCATTAGCCCTATACGAACAATTCAATATAATGACTTTTGATAAAGCCGGCATTCTTTGGGTGGCCACAGAAGATGGCCTGATGTGTTATGATGGCAAGGTCTGGAAAAATTATACTGAAAAAGATGCAGGTTTCCCTATCTCTCAGATAAAATGCCTGGCCGTTGACAGTAAAAACCGCTTATGGTGCGGAGCCTTTGGCAAAAATCGAATTGGCAACGGGCTAATCATGTTTGACGGGATTAAATGGCATAATTATAAGACATCAAACTCTCGCATTCCATCAGATTATGTCGGATCAATCAATATTGACAAAAATGACGCTGTGTGGCTGAATTGTCGTGACGCATTTTATCCTGAAATTGACATGTACGGGTATGGCCTCACCGTCTTTGACGGTAAGAATTGGATTACGTACGACACATCAAACTCTGAAATATGCAGCGACCATATTTATTCTATCGAGATAGATAAGAACGATACAAAGTGGCTCGCAACTACAGGCGATAGAGGTGTGATGTCTTTTGATGGTAACAATTGGAAACTTTACAATGTCGATAATTCGGGCATAGCTCTCAACACAGCCAACGATATTACAATAGATACCAAAAATGATTTGATTTGGTTTGTACATCCCTTAGGTAATGGCGTATCGTGTGCAAAACTTAAAACACAGCAGGGCGGCATGGAGGATGTCATTTCAGATTGGGAAAATGATTTGAACGGTCAACCAATTACCGTTTATAATTTGCAGGGAAGAGCTGTGTTCCATACACCTTGTTACCGGGGCGAACCATTAAACCTCCCGCGCAACATATATATTGTTATCACTCCAAAGGGAGCACATAAAATCGCGGTACGATAAATCCAATAGTTAATAACGAGTGAAACACGTCAGAGCAATAAAATCTGACGTGTTTCGCTTTATTTCTTAATACTGCTATTTGACAGAATCAGTCTCTGAACCTTTTGGTAAGGTCGCCGTAGGCATCAATACGTCTGTCGCGCAGGAAAGGCCACCAACGCCTTACCTGTTCCGACCGTTTGAGGTCCACATCCACTATCTGCTCCACTTCTTCATCAGATGGTGCATTGTAGAGAAGTTCGCCCTGTGGACCGGCCACAAAGCTGTTTCCCCAGAAAGTTATTCCACCGGTTGCGCCCGATGGATCAGGCTCGTACCCTACTCTGTTGACAGTGATTACAGGCAGACCGTTTGCAACGGCATGGCCGCGCTGAACAGTCATCCATGCCTGCAGCTGCCTTGCTTTTTCATCGGGAGTATCAGTTGATTCCCAACCGATAGCTGTAGGATAAATAAGCATATCAGCACCGGCGAGAGTCATGAGTCGCGCTGCTTCAGGATACCATTGGTCCCAACAAACCAATACGCCTAATCGGCCCACCGAAGTATTGATGGGATTAAAACCGAGATCACCGGGGGTGAAATAAAATTTTTCATAATATGCAGGATCATCAGGAATGTGCATCTTGCGGTATCTTCCGGCTTCTGTACCGTCTTTTTCAAATACGATAGCCGTATTATGATACAAACCGGGCGCACGGCGCTCAAACAGTGAGGTCACAATAACAACGCCAAGTTCCTTGGCAAGATCTGCGTAAAATTTTGTTGCATCAGACTGCAAATCCACGGCCTGGTCAAAGTTATCAACCGATTCTGTCTGGCAGAAATAAAGGCCGTCGTGAAGCTCCTGATTCACGATGAGTGTAGCTCCGGCAGCCGCTAATTTGCGGGCTTTACGGGCTAAATTCTCACGATTGGCATTTATATCCGCCGAATTGTGCTGTTGTATGATTCCTATTTTCATTTCACTACTGTTTGGTTAAATGGGAAGAATATCGGCCGGCACCTGCATTGTAGCGCAGTGCAACGAACCGTGTTGTCTGATGAGTGCTGTGCAGTCCACTTTCTCAATCACGTGGTCGGGAAATACAACCTTCAGTGTCATTTCAGCCCGTTCGTCGTTTAATGGTTGACCGTAAACAGGCATAATCACAGCATCATTGATGATAAGGAAGTTTGCATAAGTGGCGGGCAAACGGTGTCCGTCGTCAACGTCCATTATAGCCTCGGGGAGCGGCAGTTCAATAAGGTTGAAAGGTCTGCCGTCGGCATCAGTCATTTCCCTGAGTTGATTTTCTATTCCTGCGAGCATCTGAGACTGAGGATCATCATCGTTGCTGTTGCCGCGGTTGAAAAGGATGGAATTATCGGGAGCCAAGCGCGCTATAGTATCAATGTGGCCATCAGTATCATCGCCTATCATACCGTCGCAGTCGAGCCAAAGCACCTTGCGTGCGCCCAGAGTCTGCTCAAGCGCCTTCTCTATGTCACTTTTATTCAGCCGGTGGTTTCGCGTAGGTGTCAGTAAACACGATGTGGTGGTGAGGATGGTGCCGTTGCCATCGCTCTCTATGGAACCGCCCTCCAGTATGAAATCATTATGATCTTCGTATTTACCTTTGATAAGCCCTGCATCATACATGAAGCGGTTGACTCCGTTGTCGAGCGCACTCTCAAATTTTCCGCCCCATGCGTTAAATCCGAAGTCACACAAAACAGGATTATCGTCCTTATCTCTCGCTGTTAATACTCCATAGTCGCGGACCCAAGTATCGTTGGTGGGTACATCAAGGTATAAAATCTTGTCGCTGTCTATGTGTTTCAATCGCGAACGGACCTCTTTGGTATCGGGAGCCAAGACTATGGCAACCGCATGCCTTGTGATTGCTTCAATGATCTCTATATAGCACTTCTGCGCCTGCTCGAGCATATAAGCCCAGTCAGTGTTTTTGTGAGGCCATGCCACAATCACGGCACCCTGTTTCTCCCATTCTGCCGGGAGTCTGCGTTCTGTATATGTATCGTTATTCATCGTTATAATCAGTTAGATTATCCCATACTTCATTAAGACCATCGACATATTCCTCGCAGAAGTCGATGAATCCGTGTTTTTCAGTTGTACCCTCTTCGCGACACCAGTTGCGATATCTGCGACGCAAATCCTCATCATCGGCAAGCGATCGTTTGAACTCTGCCTCTGCCATGTCGATCGAAGGTGTTTGTTTTATTATGGAAATAAATAAATCAGTAAGATTATCAGGCATTTTGATATGGTTCTGTGTATATTCGGCAAAAGTATACAATATTTTTGAAATTGCTTGATATAGGAGGTTAATTTTATTAAAAAAGTATGACTTTGGTATGAAATATCGTACAAAAAGCTATTTTTCAGGCAAAAGAACATTTAAATCAGCTCATTCGTTAATATTATAATACATTTAACTCCATATATTGATATGAAGAAACTACTCTTACCTGCTATAGCCCTTTTTGCGTTGATTATCACCGCTTGCAGTCCGTTCTCGCTTGTAAACAGCGAGACATACAATGATGCAAACTTAAGTGAATACAACACTTTCAGAATAGTAAGTCCCGCCGACGGTGAGCTGCCTCCGGGCATGCAGATGGTGACCTATTACAACATCGCAGCCGCCATACGCGAGCAGATGATAATGCGAGGATATACAGAAAGTCCCAATTCACCATTGCTGATCAATATCGGACTGACCGTACATAGAGAAATAGAAACCGAGCCGGCAATTCCACCCGGCTACAGTCCGTATGCCGGCCCTTACTACAATGGCTACTATCCATTCTTCATGTATCCACGATACAATTATTGGGCCAATTACTATTCAAATGCACAGGTAATTACGGGTATATATAAAGAAGGTGTACTGACAATGGATATGGTTAACATCAAGAAAAAGCTGCCGCTATATTCATCTTCGGTTGCCACTATCCTTGAAAACGGGAATACACAATTCCGAAATCTTGAGGGAATAGCTGAAGCTGTACATACACTTTTCTCTAAGAGGGTGTTTCATAACGATTGTTAATTTGTGGGAAGTCTGTTTAGGAGCATTGCCACACCTGCAATAATAACCATC
>CAMTKF010000013.1 GCA_947072905.1 uncultured Bacteroidales bacterium | reverse complement strand
CATTTAGGGCTGACTCCTGCAATAGGTGCCAGCCCTAATTTTTCAATCGCTCAAAAAAAGTTTAGCGGACAGTAATATAAAATAATTACCGTGCGGACTCACCTCGTCGGTATCAGATTGGTTAGAAAAAAGAAAGCGTGAGAGTCGTACTGTTGCCCGTTCTCACGTTCTGAGGCCTTCGCAATGCCCATCATTGTAGAACGAGCAAACATGCAGAGACCTCACGCAGAATATGCCAATCGCCCGTATCGGACACTCTCGTGCCTGAACGGACAGAATATACATATCCACATAAGCCATCTACCGTTTGCTGATTCCTGACAATGATTTTGAAAGTTGCGAAGTTTCAGAACGTCAAGAAAAAGCGTCGAGTAAACGCTATTCATTATGTCGTGGCTCGCCCTCCGGCAAGCCTGTATGTACAAACCCCACCCGCATTGCCCGCGACCGGGCCTCTGCGATGCGGTCTGATTCGGCAAAAGTAGTAACTATTTTTAATATTTACAATGTTTTATGTGAAAAATTGAGAATTTTTTTTGGTTTATGGTGGTGTGGAGTCTTGCGCCCCTGCCTTTATAATCGGCTTTCTGCGAATGCCTTGATCTTTTGTGTCTGCTTTCCGTGCATGTCCTCCCTGCGGTCGTACATACACGGCTACTAGCTCACAGGCCTCCTACGGATGCCATATTCTTGGAGGGCGTAAGCATATAGATTGCGGTAAATGGGGAATGCCGGCAGATGCGCCGCAAAGTCCCTGTAATCAGGAATATGACATCCGGCTGAGGATGTCTGAAAGCTCGTAGCCGTGTATGTACGACCGCAGGGAGGGCATGCACGGTAGGCAGTGCGTTGATAATCGGCATCCGGAGGAAGCCGTCTATAGAGGCATACGTTCCAAGAAGTTGGCTTCCGCCAAGGAAGCCTGCCACACCGTAACCCGGTATGCACGACCGCAGGGAGAGCATGCCGGGCAAGTCCGCACCCACAGATGGCATCCGACAGGATGCAGTATATAAGTCCGGATATACGGTGACACCGTTGCCTATACTGCATCCTGATCGGATGCCACCTATTATGCCGCATGTCCGTGCATGCCCTGCGCTACGCGCGTGCATACACGGTTACCGTATTTGCAGACATCCTCAGTCGGATGCCATATTCCCGGGAGTTCTTTTTAGAACGGATAGCCGATGGCGAGGTGGAAGGCGAGTGATTTGCCGAATGATTCCATGTTGTAGTATCCTTTTTTGCCTGTGTCGTAGGGGGCGTGGATTCCTATACCGAGGTCGGCTCGGATAACGAGCATCGAGATGTCGAATCTCAGGCCCACGCCTGTACCGGTGGCAAGGTCTTTAAGGAATGATTTTGCCTTGAGTTTACCGCCGGGACGCGACGGGTCTTCCTTGAGCAGCCATACGTTGCCCGAATCGAAGAACACGGCTCCGTGGAGCGGACCCATGATGGGGAAACGATACTCAATATTGGCTTCGAACTTAAATGTACCGGTCTGGTCGAAATAATCGTCGGGCGTATTAGAGGGAGCGCGGTATGAACCCGGACCTATGCTGCGCACGGTGAAGGCTCTCACTGAGTTGGCACCGCCCACATAGAACTGCTCGGCATACGGCACCTCGGCTGAATTGCCATACGCATGTTCGGCACCAACGGCCACACGGCTCACCAGGAAGTGATCGCCCCGCAGGCGACGGTTGTACACCAGCTGGCATTGTCCCTTGACAAACTGCGAGAACGGTGTTCCAAACAGTTTTTTCTCGCCTTTCTTGCCACAAGCCTGATATATGGCCCAGAAAAGGTTGCCGGCTTCCTGCACCGAGAAGTTCCATGTGATGGCATTGTCGCGGTCAAACGCACGGTCGTAGGTGTATGAGTACATCAGCTGAGGGATGAACTGATTCTGGAAACTGAGCGCCACTGCCGGATTGGCGGCCATAATTGAGTCGAAATCGGCTGTGGTGTTGATAAGTTTTGTATAGGTGAGCTTGAAGGGCGTGAGGGTCTGCGATACGTAGCGGCCATAGCGCCAGTCGTAGTTGATCGAAGTGTTGAACTGAGCCATTCTGAAGAATTTCGGGCGATTGAGCAGGTCGGCACTCAGCTGAATGCGGGTCCAGTTGAGGTTCCACTTGCTGCGGGGGATAAACTTGGGAGCCAGCAGGCGCGGAAATGCCAGCGAGGCATTTATACCCAGTTCGTATGAGTTGAAGAGTCCGCCCTTGGCACGTCGTCCTGTCTGCCACTCGTATGAGCCGGTGAGGGTAACGCCCAGTTGTTCGCCGCCACCGAATATATTGGTATTGGTAAGACCGAACGAAAGGCCCGGGCCGAGGTAGCTGTTTGACTTTGACGATACGTTGGCTTCGATTGACGATTGCCATGGTGCATCGAGCGTGCAGTTTACAAGCACATCGAGCGTGGGATCGACAGCCGTGGTATCGGGATTCACGTCTATGCTTATAGCCTTGAATATACCCAGGCGCGAGAGCAGAGTCTGTGTATAGTCCATGCTGCGCACCGACAAAGTACGGCCGGGACGGAACAGCAGGCACTCGTTCACAATTTTTTTGCGGAAACGCGAGGGCATCATCTGTACAAGTTCCACATTGGGTGCTATGGCGATGGTGTCGGGAGTCTGACGGCCGCGGTAGCGGTTTACCACCATTGTCACCTTACCGGTCTTGTAAGAATTGCCGGCAAACTTGGGCATGTTATTTGCGATGTCAAGGCGCAGGGCCACATTTCCGGGATTCTGTATGGAATCGGCAAGATATTGGATATAATCGGGGCGGAAGTAGTAATAGCCCTTGTTTCGCAGAGAATTGGTGATACGGTTGCGGACTATCGAAAGAGAGTCGACGCTGTACCGCATACCGGCCTGCAAGTATGGGTCTTTGCCGGCAATGGAGTCTATAAGGTGTGTGAGCCTTGTGGAGTCGGCCAACAGCTCAACGGTATCAATGGGGAATTCATGGCCCGGAGCTACCGTATAAAGTAATTTGGCCTTCTTCTTGTTCTTGCCCGGGATAAGCTCATACGTGGCTTTACCGCGGAAATATCCGTTGTTTTTCAGAGCCTGTTCTATCATGTGCACACGTACCTCTGGACGCACTTCCGACACCAGCACAGGCTCTTCCACAAGCTTTTCGTACAGCCAGTGTTTCAGTCCCTTGGGCGGATTGGACCAGTTGTTGTACACCCACAGCCCCAGAGGAAATGGATAACGCCACTTCATCAGTTTCCAATAGTTGTTTGGCGCCACATCCACCATGTCGCCTATGTTGCCTGACACAGCATCAGGTATATGCTTGGTGGTATCGGTGGCATACACATAGTCTATGCCCTTGAGTCCGGTATACAGATGCTCACCTTCGGGAATCCTGCGGGTGGTCGAACACGAAGCAGCCACAAGCAGGGCCACCAAAGCCATAAAGGAGCTGATTATCTTATTTGTTTTCATCTGAAGCCGTGTTTTTAGTTGAGTTTTCGTTTTCTTTAGCAGAATCTTGGGCATTGGCCGGAGCTTCTGTTTTTACTGTGCTGCGTTTCTTGGGACGGATGAACAGACCGCGCAGCGAGGGTGATTTGCGCTTGTATACGAAGCCCACACCGGTGCGGGTGATCTCGCCTTCGAGAATTGATTCGTAGCCTGTATGTCTGAACAGGCGCAAATACATTGTCTGAGCTTTATTGAGGAAGTATTCAAACGAAATATCCTTGATAAGATTTTCGGAGAAGTTCTCGTCGGCATTGGCATCGGTCGAGTAGTTGCCTCCCACCACAATCTTGAACCGGTCGTTGAAGAGCGACTTCGACACCTGATAACTGTAGCTTGTGGTCTGCGAAGTGCTTCCACCCACAGTGCGGTCGTACTGGTCGACGCCGAATGTGAGGTCCACACCCTTGATTGTGTTGGCGGCCCAGTTGTTGAGCTGAGAGGTGAGGAATGAGTAGACAGCGTTGCCCGACAGATTTGAGTCGCCGCGTGTGCCGGGGCCTGAGTACACGTTGTAGAGCAACATGTTCATGGCCTGATTGGCGCGCTGCTCGGCACTCATCGACTGCAGCTCGTTGGCAACGGTGATATCGTCCTCGGTAGTGAGGTCAAACACCACATTCATGTGTTCCAATGTACCGGTTATGCCAAGCAGTACGTTGAAGTTCACCAGACGCGAGTTCTGGCCGGTCTGGGTCACATTGGCCTTCACCACATCCACAGCGTGTATGTTGAGGGTGGGATTCATCATGTCGCCGTTGAATGCCACGTATGAATTTGACTCGAAAGAGAAGTTCTTTTCCGACATGAACTGCGGGGTATATCGTACGAAGCCTTTGGGAATGTTGATACGGCCTGTCATGCGCGGCTGTCCGAACGGAGGCATTGTGAAGTCAACATTGCCTTCGGGCTGCAGACTCACGCGGTTGCGTCCGTTGGTCGAGAGGTCAACGTTGATGGTAGAGCCCGACTGTATGGTGAGGGATGCATCGAGTCGCAGTGCCATACCCTGCTGTACGATACTGTCGGCACGGGCAACGGCGGCGGTATCAGCGAAGTTCACAAACTTCACCATATCATTATCTTTGGTGGCGCTCAGAGCGGTCTCGGCGTTTGTCATCACGTAAGTGAGGTTGGTACCCGAGGCCACCACTACATTTGCCTGAACGTCCATGAAACTCATGTCGCCCTTGACCGTGGCGAGCAGGTTGATGTATCCGCGACCGTAAATATCGGCTCCGCGTGCAGCACGCTTGGTATTCACTATCATCATGTTGTTGGCTGTGAGCTTCAGGTCTACCTTGGGGTCACTGAAGTTGCTTATATTCACCATACCGTTAACGGCAAGAGGATTCTCGTTTACGCCTTTTATCTCGAAATTACCGAATTTCACCACATTGTGTTCTACTGGAATCTTCACGTCGTTGAAGGTGTATTCAGTGCCGGTCATGGCTAACTTTACTGCGGTGGAATCGAATTGCAGCCAGCCGTCAAGCTTGGGCGCCGAGCTTTCGCCGGTCACATCCATCGAGCCGTTGAGAGTGCCGCGCAGTGTTGCCATATCGGCGGGGAGGAAAGGATTGACCGATTCGAGCGGGAAGTGGATGAGCGACAGATCCATAGCCAGAGGAGATCCGGCGGTAGAATCGTTGAGCGCACCCGTGAGCGAAATAGACTTTCTGCCGTCGATATTCACATCTGCCTTGGCCCTTACGAGGCCCGAAAGGTCGGTTGAGAGATTTATATCGGTGCGTATCGACCCAACCCTGCGGCGGTCGTACATGAAGTCGTCGAGCGACACATATCCGTTACCGTTTAGGTTCTTGTCGGCATAGTTGACGCGCATGTCGGCCGACAGATTGCCCGAAATTGCCGGAGCAAAGGGATTGAGCTTGATCCAATCGGCGAGATTTATATCCTTGATGTCTACCACCAGTTCCTCCTGATGGTCCTCGTCGCCATTGACATGGTTGGTATAGATGGCCAGCGAAGACTTGTCGGAGTGCATGTGCAGGTTGGCATCGAAGTGCTTGTGTGCGAACGACCATTTCAGATAGTTGTCGTCGTTGATAGTCCAGGGCATGTAGGCGATGGTAGGCGTTGTGGGCTTGAGCGTAACGGTGAGTACCGAGTCGGCAATGGTAGCCATCATTCCTATGTTATAGCCTTCTTTGTCCTGTATGTTGCGCTGGTTCACTTTCAGACCGAGTTTATTGTCTGAGAGGAAACCGTTAAGGTTCACATGTGCCCACTCATCAAAAGTACCCGGACGGTTTTCGACACTGCCGTCTATGGCGAGGTACGGCCCGTGCTGGGCTATATCGAAATTGATGGTGTCGAGTCTCATCGACGGAGTATGCAGGTCGAGCATCTTGGCCTGAAGCGATATTACAGAGTCGTTCTCGGCCATTACGTGCAGATAGTCAAAGCCCGTGCGGCTCTCGGCCAACAGATCGGTGAGCATGTTGTTGCTGCCGGCGGTGATATCGAGTGTAAAGGGCGGCAGAGCCTTCTGCAACTGCTCCACGTCTATCCTCATTTCTGCCATTTCAGACGAAATCACATTAGATGTGCGGGTGAAGCGCGACATTATGGAGTCGAGCGACGATTCTGACGACAGGAAAGCATACAGATCGCGGTTCTGCATCGACAGATTTGTCACAGAATCGTTTGCGTTGAGCATGGCATCAACGTCATTGAGTTGTGTTGTAGTTATCTTGTTGGTATAAGTCAGCGAGTTGAGGTGGAGTTTGGCACCGATGGAATTATTGTTTGTATTATACGAGGCTGTAGCGGTGAGATTGGCCGTTACAACAGCCACATCGGGAGCGAGATTGATAGCCTGCAGGTCTATGTGCTTGCCGTTAAGGCTTGCGGTCCAGTCGTATGTAGAGCCTGCCACATTGCCCGAAGCATCCATATTAAAGAGTACATTGGGATTGGTGGAAGTGACCGCAACATCAGCCTTGCCGTTTTCGAGCTGAAGCTTTGCGTTGAGACCCTTGTAGTCGTAGGCGTTGTAAATGGCGCTTTTAACGTCTACATCGGCATTGAGCTTGGTAGAGGTGGCAAAGGGGTCGAAACCATGACCGTCAACATCAACCGAGGCTGTAACCTTGCCAACACCCAGCAGGGGCATGAAAGCGTTTACAGGGAACTGATTGGCGGTGAGCTGCAAGTTATAGTCCTGAAGCTTGGAGCGCAGGTCGGCATCAAGAGAGATTTTGCCGTCGTGAGTGGTGGCGGTGAGTTCGCCTCCGTAATTACCCTGATGTATGTGTACATAACCCTTGATGTTGGTCATCGGGAAGTTAAACTGCTTGGCGGTTTCTTTGGTGAAGAGCAGGGGCTTGAAGCGGTTGAGGTCAATCAAGGCTCCGTCAAGGCTCAGATCACCGCCTATACGTGCAGGGTCGAACGCGTTTTCCACATTACCCTTAGCACGCAGCCTTATGGTTGAATTTACGGCCAACGACAGGTCGGCTATGTCCAACTTACCCGAAGTGCCCGAAATATCGGCCGTGGCGTATAGACCGGCGCGTGGGGGGAGTGTTGCAAAATACGGGATGAAAGCGGGGAACATCAGTCGTGCGTCGCTTGTAGATACCACGCCGTCGAGATTCAGACTCAGCGGTGTGGCCAGATCTTTGGTCATATCGCCCATACCCATCATGGCATTGAATGCGAGGTCTGTTCCAAGCGGAGTGTCGAGCTTGAAACCTATCAGATTAAGACCTACCGAATCAATCCCGAGCGTACCCGAAGCATCAAGGCGCACACCGCAGCGTTCGGTGGCACTGAGCTTCAGAGGAACACTCAGCGTAGATGACTGATTGTAAAAATCGTGTATCGAGAGGTCGAGCGAATCGGCCTGAATGTAAGCGAAATCAAGCCCGGGCTGCGGCACTACGCCACGTGTGGTATACAGAGCCTTCGAACCGGAGAAACCAATGGTGTCAATCTTTACGGTCCAAGGTGCCGAAGCTTCGTCGGAAGGGGGAACAACGGGAGTTGCGGCTACCGTAGCCGAATCGGGGGCTATATAAGCCGCATCAAGACGCGCGCCGGTAAAGCTGCCAATATCAATGGTCTGGGCACCCATATCAATGGCTATACCATCTACGATTCCCGACGGAATAACAGCAGCCAGCGAATCAATGGTTGGAAGCATGCGCATCTCGTAAGAGAAGTCATTCAGGGCAAGATGGTTTACTGCAATCTTCATCTTGGTGGGCTCGGCAGTCGAATCGGTCTTATTTACCTGAGTTGTGTCGGGATTTAGCAGCATACGCACCTTGCCACCCGATATAACGCCTTCTTCAAGATTAATATCCATAGAAGCCAAGGCCACATCGGCCTTATTCAATTTAAGGTTGCGGCCGTCGATAGTCATATACATCGCCGAGTCGGGAGAGCCGATAGTGAAAGAAGCACTGTCGAGAACGGCCTCGCTGAGCCGCGCATGACCGGTGAGAAGCGGCAGTACCTCCACCGATGCTTCAAGACGTCCAGCGCTTATAGTCTGTCCCGGCATATAGAGCTTAAGCCCCTCAACTTCAATGTCGAGCGGGAACTTCAGACGCAGTGCGGCAATCTCGGTCTTGAGCCCGTTGCGGTTCATCATCTCCACAGCAAAACGACGCATATCGTTCTGGCTCCAGGGTGAGTACACAAGAAGCAGTACTGCCGATAGCAACAGAAATATGGCCATTACGGTCCATAATAATATCTTTAATGACTTGCGAATATATGTGATGACTTTCACTGTGAGATGAATTTAACAAGATTAGACTATCTGTACGGTTTACTTCTAAAACCGATAACACCTGCAATTGGTTTACCGATAAATCATAATTGTGTTTTATGCCGTCAGAGCTAAGAGATACAAAGGTAGCTATTTTTCCTCAAGTTATCATACACATTTTTTAAAGATTGTTAAAATAAAAAAGTCAAGTGAATGGTTCAGAGTCCATTCAATATCAATACAGTGGATAATTTTCACTGATAAACGTACAAAATATCAATAATCAATGAAAATAAATTACTAACTTTACACCCTGAAAACTTAATAACCTAAGAAATCTAACCATTCTCACGACCATGAATTTTAGAAAAGTGCTTTTGCTGGCTGCTATTGCCGCCCTGATGCCTCTCAGTTCATTCTCTCAGGTGCGGGATGTGATAAACATCAACCGCGGATGGCAATTCCATGCCGGAGATATAGCCGACGGTGCCTCCAACTCGGTTGACGACAGCAACTGGCAGGCTGTGAACCTACCCCACGACTTTCAGATTTATCAACCCTGGATAGCTCCATCGGCCGACGAAAAACCCGATGAAGACAATCCCATGGCCAATATACGCAGCCGGCTCAGCGCCCGTGCTTTCAAGGAAATGGGACAAGGCTGGTACCGCAAGACCTTCACCGCTCCCGAAGATTGGAAGGGCAAGCGCGTGCTGCTCGACTTTGAAGGCATACTCCTCGTAGGCGATGTGTATCTAAACGGCGAGCGCATTGGCGGCACTGACTACGGATACCTCGGTTTTGAGTGCGATGTCACCAAAAAACTCAAATACGGCGAACCAAACGTGATAGCCGTTAAATCTGATACCGGCGAACCCGAAAACTCGCGTTGGTACACCGGTGCCGGTATCTACCGCGATGTTTACTTCATAGTTACCGATCCCAATCAATATTTCGTACGTCATCCCTTTGCCATCACCACTCCCGAGGTTTCGGCCGACGAATCGCTCATAGTGATTGACGGCGAACTGGCCACATACATCAAGGCCGACAGCGTGAGAATCGGTATCGACATCATCGACCCCGCCGGCGAAACCGTATATTCAAAAGTTACCGACCATCGCAACAACCGCAAACAGAAAATACGCGAATTCCGTCTTGACAGCATTCGCCTGCAGAATCCCAAGCTCTGGGATACCGAAAACCCCAACCTCTACAAGATGGTGGCTACCATCTACCGCCCCGACGGCTCTGTAGCCGACCAACAGGAAGAGACTTTCGGTATACGCAAACTTGAATTCTCGCCCGAATACGGCTTCAAGCTCAACGGCAAGAAGGTACTGCTCAAGGGTATAGCCAACCACCACACCCTCGGCGCTCTTGGCGCAGCCGCATATCCCGCAGCTTTGGAAAAGCGCATAAAGCTTCTCAAAGACTTTGGTTTCAACCACATACGCACCTCGCACAATCCTTACAGCGAATCGTTCTACGACCTTTGCGACAAGTACGGAATCCTGGTTCTCGACGAACTCTATGACAAATGGACCAAGCAATTCTGCGGTGGTCGCACCGAATGGGAAGACCAGTGGCAGCACACTGTGCCTGAATGGGTACGACGCGACCGCAACCACCCCTCCATCATCTTCTGGAGTCTTGGTAACGAACTTCAGCTCATTCCCGACTTCCCCCACAACGACTGGGGCGTGACTCCTTTCAAGCTCCAGAAGACTCTGTTGAAACGTTACGACGACACAGACCGCCTTGTGACCGTAGCCATGCACCCCCGCGGACGCAACGAATTCACCGACAGCCTGCCCGCACCCCTGGTTTACGAAACCGACATCGCAGCTTACAACTATCGCTACATGTACTTCCCCGGCGACAGTCGCCGCTTCCCCCACATGATGTTCTACCAGAGCGAGGCCAATCACTCAAACATGGGACCCAACTGGTTTGAAATGGACCTTGACAAAGTGCTCGGTCTGGCATACTGGGGTATGATAGACTATCTGGGCGAATCAAACGGCTGGCCTGCAAAGGGATGGAACCAGGGCGCATTCGACATCGCGCTCAATCCCAAGCCCTCGGCTTACTTCCTGCGCAGCTTCTTCAAGCCCGACGAACCCATGGTACACATCGGCATAATCGACAGTGACCAGAACATAATGTGGAATGACGTGCAGGTGGGCACAAAGCGCATGAGCGACCACTGGAACCGCCGCGACGGCAGCAAGGTTGACCTCTATACATATACCAATGCCGACGAGGTTGAACTCTTCATCAACGGTAAGAGCCAGGGCCGACGTACAAATAATGTTGCCAACAATAAGGAACGCAACCGTATTTTCTGGAAAAATATCCCTTACGCCAAAGGCAACATCGAAGCCCGTGCATACCGCAAAGGCGAGGCAAAGCCCATTGCCACACACCGCATCGAGACTACCGGCGAAGCCAAGCGACTGAAAGCGAATGCCGACAACGCCGAGTGGAAAGCCGACGGCATGGATCTGCAGCACATCGCCATACAGGCCGTTGACTCAAAGAACCGCGTTGTGCCTTCAGCCAACAATCAGCTGACATTCGCAGTGGAAGGTCCGGCCGAAATCGTAGGCGTGATCAACGGTGACATAACCAGCGAAGAACTCACAGTGGGCAATACCCGCCGCCTGTACGACGGTACAGCCACCGTGATACTGCGCTCTACCGACCAACCGGGCCAGGTAACCCTCTCGGTCAGCACTCCCGGCATGAAGACTGTAAAACAAACATTTATCACCAAATAAATTCTAAATCATGAAACGTTTCGCATTTAAAATGTACCTCAAACCCGGCTTTGAGGAAGAATATGAACGCCGCCACGCCGCTCTGTGGCCCGAACTCAAAAAACAGATCGCTGAAGCCGGCGTGAAGAACTACTCTATCTTCTGGGACAAAGACACAAACATCCTTTTCGGATATCAGGAAGTTGAAGGCGACTCAAACTCGCAGGATGCCGAAGCAGCCGACGAAATCACACGTCGCTGGTGGGACTACATGGCCGAAATCATGGAAGTAAATCCCGATAACTCGCCCGTGACAATTCCCATCAAGGAAGTATTCCACCTCGACTAAGCATAAAGGACTTTCAAAAAACGGTTTTAAAGGACAGGATCACACTCAATCCTGTCCTTTGATTTATCTCAACAAGCACTTGTATTTCAAGCCTGTCAGGCAGAAATGAACATTTTTACTGAAATAAAGCACAAAAATACATTTGCAAGCCCCGAATTTTGTGTAACTTTGAACATCCTAAATCAAATTACCAAAATTACCTTAAAAAGATGAAACTAAAAAGTCTATTGCCTTTGGTCGCTTTAGCCGGCGGAATCACCGCGTCAGCTCAGGCGGCTTATGATTTCTCCAAGCTTCAACTTGAAAAATTAGGCCGTGGAGTAGTTGCGGTGCGCGAAAACCCCGAAACCGTAAATATCTCATGGCGCTATCTCTCGTCTGATCCCGAAAACCAGGCATTCGATGTATATCGCGATGGTAAGAAAATCAATAAAGCTCCTATCACCGACGTTACATACTTCAAGGATAAAAATAAATCAAACGCAAAAGCAGTATATACCGTAAAGCCCACCAAGGGCGGCAACGAAGGCAGCTTCAGCATGGCTGCCGACGCTCCTGTAGGCTACATCAACATACCCCTGCAACGTCCTGACCTCGGTGTGGACGTGAAGGGCAAGGAATATTTCTACTCGGCCAACGATGCCTCGATAGGCGATGTTGACGGCGACGGCGAATATGAAATCATCCTGAAATGGGATCCCACAAACTCGCACGACAATGCTCACGACGGCTTCACCGGCCCCACTATCTTTGACTGCTACGAACTCGACGGTACACACCTCTGGCGCATTGACATGGGCGACAACATCCGCTCGGGCGCACACTACACCCAATTCATGGTTTACGACCTCGATGGCGACGGCTGCGCTGAACTCGTTGCCAAAACCGCCGACGGCACCCGCGACGGTGTTGGCAAGGTTATTGGCGACCACCGTGCCGACTGGCGCAACATGAAGGGCCGCATCATCGCCGGACCCGAATATCTCACCGTATTCAACGGTAAGACCGGCGAAGCCATGGCCACTGTAGACTACATACCGCAGCGCGGCGAACTCAAGGACTGGGGCGACAGCTATGCCAACCGTTCAGAACGCTATCTGGCTGCAATCGCATATCTCGACGGTGTTCATCCCAGCGTGGTAATGTGCCGCGGCTACTATGCCAAGACCGTGCTTGCCGCTTTTGACTGGGATGGCAAGGAACTCAAGACCCGCTGGGTGTTTGATTCCACCGTTCCCGGCAATGAGGCTTACGGCGGTCAGGGTAACCACAACCTGCGTGTTGCCGACGTTGACGGCGACGGCTGCGACGAAATCATCTATGGCCAGATGACCATAGACAACGACGGCAAGGGCCTGTACTCCACCGGCATGTATCACGGCGACGCCATTCACCTGCTCAGCGACATCAATGATGAAAAGTACTACGTGTGGTGCTGTCACGAAAACCGCAAGGACGGCTCTTCGCTGCGCGACGCTGCCACCGGCAAGGTGATATTCCAGTTCCCCAGCAACAAGGACATAGGCCGCTGCATGGCTGCCGATATCGACCCCAACCACGAAGGCGTTGAAGTATGGTCGCCCAACTCCGACGGTCTGCGCTCGTTTGACGGCAAGCTCATATCGCCTCAAGACAAGTTCATGGGCGAAACCAAGGCCCGTATTCCCGTAAACTTTGCAGTATGGTGGGACGGCGACCTCCTGCGCGAGATGCTCGACCGCAACGTAATCAGCAAATATAACTGGAATACCGGCAACTGCGACAAGATTCTCACCATGGAAGGTACAGTGTGGAACAACGGCACCAAGGCCAATCCATGTCTCTCGGGCGACATTCTGGGCGACTGGCGCGAAGAAGTACTCATGCGCACCGAGGACAACCAGAATCTGCGCCTGTACGTAACTTCAATCCCCACCGACTACCGTTTCCACACATTCCTCGAAGATCCGGCATACCGTGTGAGCATCGCCAACCAGAACGTTGCCTACAACCAGCCGCCTGAAGCAGGCTTCTACTTCGGTCCCGACCTCAAGAAAGGCAAGAAATTCCGCGGAACAACCATTAAATAATCAACATATCCGGCCATTATGGGAGTCTGAATCCCATAATGGCTATTTGTCTGTCTGACAAAGCCTCATAGAACAGATTCAAAAACCACATTATCCATGAAAATTGTTTTATCGTCATTGCTTCTCGCAACAAGCCTGATTGCTTCGGCTCAAAGACCGGAGCCGATGAAAGACGTTAATCAGGTCATTGACAATACACCCGACAGCATCAATATCGCCCGCACCGCACGTCCGGTGGCCGGTTCTACCCGCAAGGGCGACAACCCCGTGCTCTTCCTGGTAGGCAACTCAACCATGCGCACCGGCACAATGGGCAACGGTAACAACGGCCAGTGGGGCTGGGGCTACTTTATGGGTGAATACTTCGACCCCGAAAAAATTTCGGTTGAAAACCAGGCACTCGGCGGCATGAGCAGCCGTACGTTCTACAACGTGCTGTGGCCCGATGTAATCAAGGGCGTAAAACCCGGCGACTGGGTGATCATCGAACTCGGCCATAACGACAACGGTCCATTTGACGAAGGCCGCGCCCGCGCCACAATCAAGGGCATTGGCAACGACTCGCTGCCCGTCGTAATCAAGGAAACCGGCAAGCACGAAACCGTATATACCTACGGCGAATACATGCGTCGCTACGTGCGCGAGGTTAAGGCCAAGGGCGGCAAACCCATCCTTATGTCGCTCACTCCCCGCAACGCCTGGGAAGACAAGGACAGCACTATCGTAACACGCGTGAACAAAACTTTCGGTCTGTGGGCCAAGCAGGTAGCTGAAGCCGAAGGCGTTCCTTTCATCGACCTTAACGACATCACAGCCACCAAGTTTGAACGTTTCGGCAAGGAGAAGGTGAAGACTATGTTCTACATCGACCGTATACATACCTCGCAGTTTGGTGCCAGAGTAAATGCCGAATCGGCTGTAGAGGGCATACGCAACTATCCCGGTCTTGAACTCGCTCAATATCTGCTCCCTGTAGTAGAGGACATCGAGACCGGCAAGACCCGCAAGCCCGGCCGCCCCGTACTCTTCACCATAGGCGATTCAACAGTGAAGAACAAAGACAACGACCCCGACGGAATGTGGGGCTGGGGCAGCGTGATCAACGAGATGTTCGACACCACCAAAATTTCAGTTGAAAACCACGCCATGGCAGGCCGCAGCGCCCGTACATTCCTCGACGAAGGCCGTTGGGATAAGGTTTACAATGCCCTGCAGCCCGGCGACTACGTGATAATGCAGTTCGGCCACAACGACGGCGGCGACATCAACACAGGCAAAGCCCGCGGCGAACTCCACGGTTCGGGCGACGAAAGCAAGGTATTCCTCATGGAAAAAACCGGTAAATATCAGGTGGTATACACCTTCGGCTGGTATATCCGCAAATTCATCATGGATGCCAAGGAAAAAGGCGCTATTCCAATCGTACTCAGCCACACTCCCCGCAACAAGTGGAAAGACGGCAAAATCGAAAGCAATGCAGCCTCATACGGCCGCTGGAGCCGCGAAGCTGCCAAGCGCGGCGGCGCTTACTTCATCGACCTCAACAACATCACCGGTCAGAAGTATCAGCAGATGGGTCCCGACTCTGTGAAGCCCTACTACAACAACGACCACACCCACTCTTCGCTCTTGGGTGCCCGCACCAATGCAGCTTCAATTGCCGAAGGTCTGCGCTACACCGCCTGCCCACTCAAACAGTATCTAAAGCCCGTTGTAAAGGATACCGTACTCAACAGCGCAGGCAAACCCTTCACCGTAAACTTCGATGTGCCCGACGGCAACTATAAAGTGACCGTTAAGCTCGGCAACAAGAAGCGTGCCGGCGAAACCACCGTACGTGCCGAGTCGCGCCGCGCATTCCTCAACCGCATCCCTACCAAGAAAGGCAAGTTTGAAGAATACTCGTTCATCGTCAACAAGCGCAACCGCTGCATCACCCCCGGCGACTCGGTCAAAACAAAGCAACGTGAGGCAACCAAGCTCAACTGGGACGATCAGCTCACACTGGAATTCAACGGTCCCGCTCCCGCAGTTGAAAGCGTGACAGTGGAACCCGCCGCCGAGGATATAACCACAGTATTCCTGTGCGGCAACAGCACCGTTGTAGACCAGGACTATGAACCCTGGGCCAGCTGGGGTCAGATTATTCCCCAATACTTCGACAATAAGGTTGCCATTGCCAACTATGCCGAAAGCGGCGAGAGCGCCAACACTTTCATCGCTGCAAAGCGTCTTGAAAAAGCCCTCTCTCAGATGAAAAAAGGCGACTATATGTTCATTGAATTCGGCCACAACGACCAGAAACAGAAGGGTCCCGGCAAGGGAGCATACTACTCGTTCGCTTCTTCGCTCAAGACATTCGTCGACGAAATCCGTGCCCGTGGCGGCAATCCCGTATTCGTCACTCCCACCTGCCGCCGCAGCTTTGATGAAAACGGCAAAATCCGTCAGACACACGAGGATTATCCCGATGCAATGCGCTGGGTGGCCGAGCGCGAGAACGTTCCTGTGATTGAGCTCAATCCCATGACCAAGACACTCTACGAGGCGCTTGGTGTGGAAAAGTCTAAAAAGGCATTCGTACACTACCCCGCCAACACATTCCCCGGCCAGAAGAAAGCTCTTGCCGACAATACCCACTTCAACCCCTACGGAGCTACCCAGGTGGCTAAATGCGTGCTCACCGGCGTAAAACAGACCCTGCCCGAACTCGCCGACCACATCGTAGGTCTTGAAGACTACAATCCCGCCAATCCCGATGATCCCGACACATTTGTATGGGACGCTTCGCTCAACACTGAAATCGAAAAACCCGACGGCAACTAAAAAACAACCTTAACCAGCAATATGAAAACACTTAAGATCGCAAGCCTGGCTCTGGCATCAGCTTCATTGATGCTGTGCTCATGCGCCAAAACCGAAAACACCGCCAATGCGGCCGAGGAGGAAATCAACGACACCAACACCCCGCTCCATGAACTCAAGCCCGACTACAAGACTCCGTATGGAGAATTGACTGTAGAACAGGTGCAGAAAGACATGGACCGCGTGTTCCACTACATCGACTCAGTGACCCCGGCCAAAGTGCTCGATGCCGACGGCAACGAAATCACCGACCTTGCCAACCTGCCCTCAGGAGCCAAGCTCAATCCCGGTACATTCCGCCTTACCAGCTATGAATGGGGCGTTACATATCAGGCCCTTCTCGATGCTGCCGAAATCCTCAACGATCCCAAGTACAAAGACTACGTAACCACCCGTTTCAAACTTCTCAACGATGCCACCCCCGGCTTCCTCGCCCTTAAGGAAAAAGGCGAGACCGACCGACAGATGCGTCAGGTGATCACCCCCGCCAACCTCGACGATGCCGGTGCTATGGGTGCCGCTGCAATGGCTGCCCAGATGGCCGACTCTACCCTGCAGCTCTCTGAGATGATCGAACGCTATTACAACATCCTCGAGAACAACAGCTCGCGCCTGCCCGACGGTATGCTCGTGCGCCAGCGTCCGCTACACAACGCCGTATGGCTCGACGACATGTTTATGGCCGTTCCCACAATGGCTATCCGCGGCAAGTATGCCAACGACCCCAAGGCTATCGAAGACGCCGCCAAGCTCACAACCCAGTTCATCGACCGCATGTGGGTTCCCGAGAAGAAGCTCTTCCGTCACGGCTATGTTGAAGGTCTCCAGCAAGAGCCTACCTTCCACTGGGCACGTGCCAATGGCTGGGCTATCCTCACCATGTGCCGCATCCTCGACGTGCTTCCCCAGAGCAGCCCTTACTACAAACGCATCCTCACCACACTTCAGGATCATATCAAGGGTCTTACCGACCTGCAGAGCGCCGACGGTTTCTGGCATCAGCTGCTCGACCGCAACGACTCTTACCTCGAAACCTCAGCTACCGCAATCTATGCCTACTGCATAGCCCACGCCATCAACCAGGGCTGGGTGACACCCGAGACCTACGGCCCCGTTGCTCATCTGGCTTGGGAAGCCGTTGCCACTCAGATCAACGACAAGGGCGAGGTTGAAGGCACTTGCGTAGGTACCGGCATGGGCTTCGACCCCGCATTCTACTACTACCGTCCTGTCAGCAGCAAGGCAGCCCACGGTTATGGTCCCACTCTCTGGGCCGGTGCCGAAATGATCAAGCTCATCAAGAATTTCTATCCCACCTACAACGATGCCGCTATCCACTACTACACAGTGGATCCCGAGGCCAAGACCACAATCTTCACCATCGACGAAAACGGCAAAGCCAACGAAGTTCTTCACTAATTCACAGATCTGATTAACCATAGGGGCGCCGACTATGCAGAGCGTCCCTATGATATTTTTATAGAACTATGAAAAAAATTATATTTTTACCGCTTCTCGCACTTGGATTATCGGCGACAGCCGGCGAGACGGTTAATCTCACACTGAAAATCGACAATCCTCTCGGCATCTCACGAAAGGATTATCCCGTGGTGCTTGATCTGGCATCACACACACATCTTGACATAAAAAGCGCCACAGTATCGTGCGACGGCAAGCAACTGGCTTGGCAGCTCGACGATATAAACGGTGACGACAAGGCCGACCAACTGGCCTTCGTGGCTGATATTCCCGCCAAGGGAACTTCAACCCTCAGCATCTCGCTGAGCGAGACAAGCTCTGCTGCCAAGGATTTTGAGCCCAAGACCCGCGCCTACATCAAGCTGCGCGACGAGAAAGAGAAACACCCAGAGATAGTATCAATCACCTTCCCGGGCGATGCCAATCTGCTCGACATGTACAACAGCATCTACGGCCACGGAGCTGTAATGGAAACAGCCCCCGTAGCACTGCGCATATATATGGACAACCGGCAGAGCGTTGACATCTACAGCAAGACAACCCCTCAGCTCGAACTCGACGTTACCGGCTTCTATACCACCCGCGACCAGTTGGCCCAAGGCTATGGCTGCGACATTCTGTGGGCCGGAAAATCGGTGGGTGCAGGCTCATTCAGAGGGTATCAGAACTCAACTCCCTGCTACATCGACACCGTGAGCACCCGCACCCAGACCGTAATCACCTCAGGCCCCGTGCGCTCTATAGTTGAAGTAGTTGACAAAGGCTGGATCTACAACGGCCATCCCGTAGATATGGTACAGCGCTACACCATGTGGGCCGGCCACAGAGATGTTGAGGTAAGTGTAAACCTCAAAGGCTACAAAGCCGGCGATGTATTCTGCACCGGTGTTCAGAAGCTCGAAAATGACAATGTAGGATTCGTAAATCCCGACGGCTTGGCCGGTTCATGGGGTAACAATGTGCCCGACAAAGGAGCTCCCGACCTGGTGGAGGGCGTAGGCCTCGGTCTTATTGCCGACAAAGCCAACCTCAGCTCTGTGCGCGAGGATGAATTCAATTACCTCACAATGCTGCACCCCGACGCGCAAGGCAACATCAATTACCACATTGCATTCTGCGGCGCACGCGAAAAAGGCGGTTTCAACAGCTCTGAAAAGTGGTTTGACTTCCTCAAGACATGGAAACAGGAAACCGACGCCCCCTGCACCATAACCGTCACCTCTAAAGAAATACTTGCAAGTGCCCCTTTTGAGTTGGCTCCCGTCAGGGAGCCAATCTTTCCGGCACGCGATTTCGTGATTACCGATTTCGGTGCCAAACCCGGTGATTCAAAAGCAAATACCAAGGCATTTGCCAAGGCAATAAAAGCCTGTAACAAAGCCGGTGGCGGACGCGTGGTTGTCCCTGCCGGCGAATGGATCTCCGGGCCTATTCATCTCAAGAGCAACGTCAATCTGTATCTGGCCAAGGATGCAGTGGTACGCTTTACCGACAATCCTGCCGACTATCTGCCCGCGGTAATGACATCGTGGGAGGGCATGGAATGCTACAATTATTCGCCGCTCGTATATGCCTTTGAATGCGAGAACGTGGCAATCACCGGTCCCGGAACCCTCGCCCCCAAGATGGATTTGTGGCGTACGTGGTTCAAGCGCCCGCAGGCTCATCTCGATGCTCTTAAGGAGCTGTACACCATGGCTTCAACCGATGTCCCGGTGAAAAAGCGTCAGATGGCCAAGGGCGACAACAATCTGCGCCCGCACCTCATCCATTTCAACCGCTGCAAAAACGTGCTTCTCGATAATTTCGCTATTCGCGAGAGCCCGTTCTGGACCATACACTTGTATCTGTGCGACAATGCAATAGCCCGCAATCTCGATGTGAGAGCTCACGGCCACAACAACGACGGCATTGACCTCGAAATGACTCGCAATGTACTCGTTGAAAACTGCACCTTCGATCAGGGCGATGATGCGGTAGTGATAAAAAGCGGCCGCAACCGCGATGCCTGGCGTCTGAACACTCCAACCGAGAATGTGGTTGTACGCGACTGCAATGTTCTGGCAGGCCACGTACTTTTGGGCATCGGCAGCGAAATCTCCGGCGGCATACGCAACGTGTACATGACCAACTGCCATGCCCCCAACAAGGTGATGCGCATGTTCTACGTGAAGACCAATCACCGCCGCGGAGCATTCGTCGAAAACATATATATGGACAACTGCACGGCCGGACATGCCGACCGTGTGATGGAAATCGACCCCGAGGTACTCTACCAGTGGAAAGACCTCGTGCCCACATATGAGCGCAGCCTGACCCGCATCGACGGTCTGCACATGAAAGACTGTCGCGTGCGCTCGGCCAAGGCAATCTACGAACTCGACGGCTGCTCAGAACTCCCTGCCCGCAACGTTAGCATGAAAAATGTGGCCGTGGACTATGTGAGCGGATTCATCGGCAAGGTTGAGAACGTTGAGAACGTGACTATAGAGAATGTAACCCCGGCCGATACAATCACAGTCTTCATGATAGGAGACTCTACAATGGCCAACAAACCTCTCGACAAAGAAAATCAGGAACGCGGCTGGGGACAGCTTCTGCCCACCCATCTGCGGGGCGCTGTCAAAGTAGACAACCATGCCGTTAACGGCCGCAGCTCGCTCAGTTTCATCAACGAAGGCCGCTGGGACAAGGTTCTGTCTAAAATCAAGGCCGGAGACTACCTGATAATACAGTTCGGTCATAACGACGAAAAGAAGAACCGTCCCGACCGCTATACCGAACCGGGCGGCAGCTTCGACGCAAATCTGCGCCGCTTTGTCACCGAAGCCCGTGCCAAGGGTGCCACACCTGTATTGATGAACTCAATCGTGCGCCGCAACTTCCCCGCCGATGCCGAGGGTTACGAAAAAGACGGCTACGATTATATGAAATACGATAACGAAGGCCCCATACTGGTCGACACCCACGGAGCATACCTCGACTCGCCCCGCAATGTAGCTGTAGAGACAGGCACCAAGTTTATAGACCTCAATGCCATAACACATCAGCTGGTACAGGACGCCGGCACACTGGCATCGCGCGACTTCTTCATGTGGATTCCCGCAGGAAAGTATGAATTTTGCCCCGAAGGCAAAACCGACAATACTCACCTCAACATCCACGGAGCAACAGTAGTATCGCGTCTGGCAGCCACAGCCCTGGCCCAAACCCTCCCCGAACTCGCCCCTTACATCAAGGCCGAGTAAGCAACATCAGATGATAACAGGCAGGCTGCGCCGATTTGTGCAGCCTGTTTTGTATCAAAAAGTGCGGAAAAAGTGCGGTTTTTGAATTTCCGCACTTTTTCCGCACTTTTTTATTTGCATTTGGGGGTGTGAATGTAGTATCTTTACAAATTTTTACCTTATCGGTTTTCTGGTTTTAATATGACATCCGACTTAGGATGTCTGCAAATACCGTAACCGCGGTATGCACGACCGTAGGGAGGGCATGCCCGGACAGAGCTGCCCCACACACGGGCATCCGGCAGGATGCGGTATAAGAGTACGGGTACATATAAGACGACGCAGTGGCCTATGCCGCATCCTCCGGATGCCATCTGTGTATGTATACTTACCCGGCATGCCCTCGCTACGGTTACACCTACGCTCGTGCATACCGGGTTACGGTGTGGCAGACATCCTTCGCGGATGTCATATTCTTGATAATGCGGATGTTAGGCGGCTTTGCCGAATCGGACACTATGTATCGCATTCAGCCCAAGCATGAGACTTGCGTTCCAAGAATATGGCATCCGCAGGAGGCCTGCGAGCTCGTAGCCGTATATGTACGACCGTAGGGAGGACATGCACGGTAGGCAGCCCCGTATATGGTCGGCATCCGCAGGAAGCCGTCTAGGGAGGATGGGTGGTATTGTCTATATAATCGGCTTTCTGCGAATGCCTTTATGTTGTGGATACACTTACCCGGGCATGCCCTGCGCTACGGCTACGCCTTCGCGCGTGCATACCGAGGTTACTAGCTTTCAGACATCCTCAGCCGGATGTCATATTCCCGATACCATATAGAGGCTTATGCGTTGTGCACCGGGAGGCCTATACTGCATCCTACCCGGATGCCATCTGTGGTGCGGACTTGCCCGGTATGCCCTCGCTACGGTTACACCTACGCTTGTGCATACCGGGTTACGCTGTAGCAGACATCCTTGGCGGATGTCGTATTCCCGATTACAGGGACTTTGCGGCGCATCTGCCGACATTCTCCATTTACCGCAATCAGTAGGGTTGCACTCCCATTTCAATCAAGTTTATGGATTATGTCGCAGAGGGTGTCGCCGAGATTTATTGTGTATCCTTGCGATACGAAGACTATGCGGTTGAATGTATCGGCGATGATGAAAATGGGCTTTTCGGAGGGATTGAGTTTCAATGAATTGCAAATCTCGTCTGATATTTTTCCATCTATATCCGTACCGGTTACAACTGTAGAGGGCAGCTGTGGCATATCGGCCGTTTCCTGACGCATGGCTGCATTGCTGTCGGCATAGAGCAACAGCATGGGGCGTCCCCACGATTCAAACTCGGCATTCACACGCGCTATATCGCGCAGGGCATGGTTTGTAGGCTCGTGATTGGGGTCGATCAGGCCAAGAATATAGTATCCGCGGCCGGTGGTTGACAATATCGACTTATCCGTACCCGTAGCCGTATCATGATACAGCTTTTCGGCATCAAGACCGCCTATTACCTGCACACCGCTCGCATCCTGACGTATGGCGAGTTCAACATGGGTGGTATCATCGGGGATTACATTGAAGAATGTGCTTCGGGCCAGAACATCGCCGCCGGCCATACGCTGCCCGGTGGTCAGCATATAGGTACCCGTGTCGAGTGTAACGCCCTTGCTGAATGTATCGCTGTAGGTGGCGTCTTCGTCATAGTTGAGCAGGTTTACCGAGCCGTCGGCACCTATCTTGCTGATTGAAAACTGCGTATAATATCGCGGATTGTCAATGCGGCCAACAGGAGTGAAATAAAACACAACTGTACCTTGAGGGGCGTTGGCACTCTGTTTGTTGTCCTCGAAAGCCACATCAACCCAGGCGCCTGATTTGTCGAGCCACTGGGTCTTGCCGGTCACAGCATCGAGCCGGGCCGGCATACCAAGGCTGCGCGCAAGGGCTACAAAAAATATGTCACGCGAGGCGGCATTGGCCTTGCGGGTCTTCATCACCGACACAGGATTCATGCTTACCGAGGCCGGGTTCCAGTCGGGTATCAGTTTTATATTGGCTTTAACCCATGCCACCAAATCAGCCGGATTATCGCGGAATTTATCAATCTCCGCCGGAAGGAAGGCTGTGTTGAGTTCAATGCGGTAGGGTGTTAGGGTTTCGTTCGCCACACGGGGATTAAGCACAAAGTCGCCGGCAGAATTGTCGGTAGCTTCGAAATGCGACTGAAGCACGTTGGCAGTAATGTCGCTGCGGTCTTTTGCAGAAATAAGCTCAACTATACGCAATGCACGCTCACGGTCGGCACCGGCCGCAGCCGATTCAAGGAACGACCGTATCACCTCATGGTTTGCGCGGGCATCGGTCATAACATTGCGTACCCTACCCTCATCGAGCGCAAGGTTGCGGGCTATGGCAGCTGCCTGAGCATCGGTAAGGAAGGTGGAGGTATAAGCTCCGCGTATGGAATCCTCAAGGGCCTTGCGGCGATTGTTTTCATCCACGAGTTCCTGACTCAGCTCAATCTCCGACTTGCGGGCCGGCGGCGGAACAAGGTCAAAGTCAACTGTTTCAGTCAAGGGAACAGAGCGGTTGAGAGTCACCATATTTTCGCCGTCCTTGCCAACGCTTACCTTGGCAAATCCGAATTTATCATCTTTTGAGGCCCATATTATCAAATCGCCGCAGCCTGCTATCAGCGAAGCCCTGCCATCGGCATCGCTCCGCTTGGTCACAAGCGGATAGTATTCGGCGTAGTTATAGAGGCAAAAATCCACCTTGGCATTTTCAACAGGCTTGCCTGCGGCATCGACGATGCGCACCTTCAAGGTATCGACAGAAGCATAATGGTCGGTGGTATTTATATGAGTATAATCCTTGCCGGCGAGGAGTTTTTCCTCATTGCCGTTGTAAACGCCAAACACCCTTGCATTCATAAGCATACCACGCGATGCCGGCGCATTGAACCACCCGAGATTCAGAACGGGTTCGGGTTCGCAGGCACCCAAGAAATACCATTTGCCGTTAGCCCAAGCCTCCACCCAGGCGTGGTTGTCGTCAGTATGCGCCCAGCGCGGAGTATATATCTGGCGGGCAGGAATACCCACGGCTCTGAGTGCGGCCACAAGGAATGTTGATTCCTCGCCACAGCGACCAATGGCCGTATATACCGTGGCCAATGGACTGTGTGTACGTGCATCAGAAGGCTGATATGTGGCCTTTTCGTGGCACCAGTGGTTTACTTCGAGAATCGCGTCCTCCATTGACAGGTGTTCCACCCGGGGCTTCAATTCTTTATAAAACACCATCCTTGCGCTGTCGAGCATCTCGTTGTTGACCCTGAGCGGAAGCACGAAATGTCTGAATTCAAGTTCGGGGACAATCTTTCCCCAAGGCATTTCCTGGCGTGCCTTGAGCGTGGCATTTACATTTTCGAGGAAGAAATCGCCCGAATTATCGGTTATATCCGGCACGGCCATATAGGCATATAGAAACTCAAGAGCCTCACGCTGCTGCTCGGTGAGTTCGCGGTCGAAAACCTCGAAGCTGCCGGGCATACCCAACTCTGCACGGCGCTGCTCAAAGTCATCCTTCACCGTCGCTTCTGCCACATTATATACCAAACACGCGGCCAATGCCGACAATATCATAACCCTGATAAAAATACGGTTCATATCTACAAATTATTTATAGCGTTAATAATATCAGCCACTACATCAGCCGAAGTAACCAATATCTCATTTTCATCGGCATCGGCTGCGCCCATATATACCTTGTCGTTTTTATATATCATGCGGCTGCTTACAGGTCTGCGTGCCGAGGCATGAATCTCCGTAGCCCCGCTTTTTCGCAGAATCTCGGCTGCATTATGGGGCGATACTCCCGCCCCCGGCATTATACATATACGTCCGGCGGCCTGATCTACGAGCCGGCGCAGAGTCTCAGCACCTTCGAGCGCAGCAGACGCCTGACCCGATGTGAGCACGCGGTCGCAACCGAGTGAGATTATATCTTCAAGTGCCGATGAAGCATCGCGGCATCTGTCAAACGCACGATGAAAAGTAACCGACCGTCCGCGGGCGGCAGACACCAGCCGTCGGCAGACATCCATGTCAACATCTCCCCCGGGAGTAAGCGCCCCGATAACAACACCGTGAGCGCCAAGCTCTACAGCCATAGCGATATCGCGCTCCATCACAGCCACTTCATCCGAGTCATACAGAAAGTCGCCCGTGCGCGGACGTATCAGTACATGGGTGCGGAGTTTATCCATGGAAACGGCATACTCAATCAACGCCGCCGAGGGGGTGAGTCCGCCCTCGCTCAATGCCGAACATAATTCAACTCTCGAGGCACCACCGGCAGCCGCAGCCCTTACGCTGTCTACATCTCCGGCACATATTTCTAAAACAGGATTCATCTTAGAGTGTGTTTGGATTTAACTCGTATTAAGCTTGAGAGAAAATTACGGGAGATTTTTTCAGCGTGAAGAAGGAGCGTAGCGAGCTACGTGACTGATGAACGGTGGAAAAAGCACCGTAATTGGCCTCAAGATTAATGCGAAACTTATTCATACTATGTTCTATTCTTTAATATAATCATTTTTTGTGTGTTAAATTCAAACACACTCTTATTCGATTTCAAGTTCCACAATATGGTCAATTGCATCGGGAATAGTGTCTAGATGCATAGTGATGCCTTTATCCTTGTTACGGGTGAATTTGACTTTACTTCCGTCATCAAATGTACGAGCACTCTTCACCTTGGCCGAAGTTGGCACATTAATTTCAGTGCCTTCAGCCGACAATATATGCACATATATTTTATTGCCCTTGCGAGTGGAAGTTCCCCATGACTGTGCAGGGAAATCGCTTGGCGACGCAGCATAGTATGTCTCGCCGTATTTATTCATCCACTCGCCTATGCCTTTGAGACGTTCGAGGGCAGCCGCCGGCAGTTCACCGCTGGGCTGCGGGCCTATATTGAGCAATACATTCGACCCTATGCCACGAGCCTTGACCAGCAGATGTATCAGTTGGGCAACACTCTTGTAATTTTGATCCACGACTTTATAACCCCACATGCCGTTCATGGTCTGGCACATCTCGAGCGGCAGCGACGAGATGTCCTGACTTGAATATCCGGCAGTATTCTCGCCGGGCACATCGCGTTCGAAAATCTGGATATTCTCGCCCGGAAATACATTCTCATGATGGTTGTTGGCTATTAGACACGCCGGTTGCAGTTCATGAATCATAGCATACTGCTGCGGCAGCTGCCAATCAAACTTATCGGCTTCGAAATCATGATCCCACCAGCCGTCAAACCATATAGCGCCTATAGGCCCGTAGTTGGTGAGCAGTTCGCGCAGCTGACGGTTCATGAAATCGTAATACTTGGGCCAGTCGCGCAGCGTAGAGTCGCGGCCGGTTGTCAAACCGGTGCGTCCCGAAGGATAATCGGGACGAGTCCAGTCAATATGAGAATAATAAAGATGCAGCTTCAGCCCCTGCTTGCCGCACTCATCGGCCAGCTCTTTGAGTACATCCCGCTTGAAAGGGGTAGCATCCACTATGTTATAATCCGACTGCCCGGTGCCGAACATCGAGAAGCCGTCGTGGTGACGTGAAGTAAACGTTACGTATCGCGCGCCGGCATCCTTAAAAGCCTTGACCCACTCTGAAGCATCGAAGCGGGCAGGATAAAATCCGGCGGCAGCCTTGGCATACTCATCAGCCTTGGGACCGTAGTTCAGATACCATTCACCCTGGCCGAACATACTGTATATACCCCAGTGGATGAAGATTCCGAATCCGTTGTCGGAAAATTCCTTCTGAGCCTTCAGAATTTCGGGAGTAGGTTCATACTTATACTCAATCTCATTCCCGGCCGCACTTATACACTTACTGATAAATGTCAGACACAGCGCGAAAAGCATTAATTTTTTCATGGCAGTATTTTTTTACAAAAATACAAGCCGAAAGCCGAATTTCCAAGAAAATCCGGTTTTATTTGTGAGAGTAATCCAATATCGCTGCTACTTCTTTAAAAGCGTAGGTACGGGGAGGGGTGAGGTCGAGAGTGAGGTGGCCTGTTGGGGCGACTTCGAGTATTGCGGCCTCTACAATCTCATCGCGCAGATTGTCGTGCCAGGGCCACACGCCTGTACGGCGCCACAGCATTGAAGAATATGTTGACGTGAGCGTATCAACATCAGGGTTGCTTTGGAAGGTATCAAATTCGGCAACAATTTCTTTTGTTACAGCATCCAACACTTCATCGAGGTCAAATTCATGACCGGCAAGCTGCGCCATCGACACCGGATTCGGGGCATCGCTGCAAAAGCGCATTTGATTAACATTAAGGCCTATACCAATCACCGCATGTCCGAGCATATTTCCGGCAAAGGAATTTTCAATCAATATGCCGGCCAACTTCAAGTCGCCCGCATAAATATCATTGGGCCACTTGAGCTGAATTTCAATACCGAGAATACGTCGCAGAGCTTTGACTATGCCTACCGATACCGTCATGGACAGCAGAAAAGCGTCGGCGGCACGCAAAGCCCGCGGGCGCAGCATCAGCGAGAAAGTCAGGTTTTTGCCCGGCTCCGTCTCCCACGAATTGCCGCGCTGTCCGCGTCCGGCGGTCTGCTCCCGCACTGCCAGAACATCGCCGTGTGCGTAGCTGCCGGCATCAGCCGCCATCAAGGTATTGGTTGATGTGGCGCTGTCGAGCCATCTGATTGCCATCACTCGGGCTTTTCAACGATAATGTCGCGTGAATGGTCGTCGTTCACACGCACGCTTACATGCACTGTATCGTCGGGCAGGATATCAACCACCTTTTCGGGCCATTCTATGAAGCACAATGCTCCTGAATCAAGATAATCCTCAAAACCGATATCAAGCACTTCTTCAAGGGTTTCAAGGCGGTAGAGGTCAAAGTGGTACATCAGCTCGGCGGTAGTCTCCGAACGATATTCGTTGGCAATGGCAAACGACGGCGAATTGGCTTCTTCGGGGTCAACGCCCAGCGCTGTTACGAGTGCCGAGATGAAAGTAGTCTTGCCGGCACCCATCTCGCCGGTGAAAGTATATACTGTCTCATCGCCCATTAGTTCTACAAACTTGCGGGCAGCTTCGGCCACATCGTTGCCGGTAGCTATGTGAATGATAGTCTGTGACATTATTTTGATACAAGGGTTATAAGTGGCACGAGCATTTCTTCCATGGATATACCTCCGTGTTGAAATGTTCCTGTGTAATATTGTACGTAGTAATTATAATTGTTGGGATATGCAAAGAATTCATGCCCCAGGGCGAATATGTAGGCCGACGACACATTGGGCGAAGGCAGACCGAAGTCTGACGGCCGCTTTATCTCATATACCTGTTTGGGGTTGTAAGACAAGTTTTTGCCTACCTTATATCGCAGATTTGTATTGGTATTCTTGTCGCCTATCACCTTTATGGGGCTGTCGACGCGTATGGTGCCGTGGTCGGTGGTGAGTATGATTTTAGCGCCGGTAGAAGCTATCTTGCGAAACAGCTCTATGGCCGACGAATGCTTGAACCACGACTCGGTGATGGAGCGGTATGCGGCGTTGGTCGAGGCAAGCTCGCGTATCATTCTCGACTCGGTGCGGGCATGCGAGAGCATGTCTATAAAGTTGAGCACTATAACGTTGAGATCGTTGTTTACCAACGAGTTGAAATCTCTCATCAGCCTTTCGCCCGAAACAGAGTCGTTGATTTTATTATACGAGAACTTGAAGTTGCGGCGGTAGCGTTTGAGTTGTGTTTCTATCAGTGGCGATTCATTCAGGTTCTTGCCTTCCTCGGCTTCTTCATCAACCCACAGATCCGGGAACAGTCGTGCTATCTGTTCGGGCATCAGACCCGAGAATATGGCATTGCGGGCATACTGGGTTGCGGTAGGCAGAATCGACGTATATATTTCTTCCTCAATCACAAACTGGTCGGCAAGCAAGGGCTGTATGGTGCGCCACTGGTCAAGGCGGAAGTTGTCAATGAGAATGAAGAAAACTTTCTCGCCCTTGTCGAGCAGCGGAAAAACCTTGTCCGGAAAAATCCGCGGGCTCATCAGCGGTGCTTTCTCATCGGGCTGAGGCATCCATCTGGCATAGTTGCGGCGTATCCATTTGGCAAATTCGTTATTAGCCTCGGTTTTCTGCTGTTCGAGCAGTTCGTCCATATTTGTGGAGGTGCCGGCCAGTTCCATCTCGCGATACACCAACTTGGCATACAGCTCCTTCCAGTCGTCCATTGAGTTGGCCGTATTAATCAGCGAAGCCAGCTGCATGAAGTCCTCGCGATAGTCGCGGGTAGCCTGTTCGCTCACCAGCTTCTCTGAATGCAACAAGCGCTTCAGAGCTATCAGAATCTGATTGGGATTTACGGGTTTTATCAGGTAGTCGGCAATCTTGTTGCCTATTGCCTGATTCATTATATTCTCCTCCTCGCTCTTGGTGATCATTATCACGGGGATATGCGGAAGGCGCTGTTTGATGCGTCCCAAAGTCTCAAGCCCGGTAAGGCCCGGCATGTTCTCGTCGAGTATGATCAGGTCGAACGGCTGCCTCTCTATCAGTTCAAGGGCATCGTGGCCGTCGGTGGCGGTGGTCACTTCGTAACCGCGCGCACGCAGAAACATAAGATGTGGCTTCAACAGATCTATCTCGTCGTCAGCCCAGAGTATTTGGGGATTATTGCTCATAATGCACAAAGTTAGTAAATTTTGAACAATTATTCAAGCGTATGTATCACATCAACCGATCATTCGAGCAACGGATCGTCGTCGCCCTCGCTGCCCGGGTCGTAGACAGGCATATTCTGTTTGGTTGGAACAGGCACTATCACCGGTGTTTGCTTAGGTGCGGGTGCAGGCTTGGCAGCAGGCTGCGGCACGCTGTCGGGCTTGGCTGCGGGCACAGTGGCCGGCACGGGAGCAACAACCGGAGCTTTTATTGTATCGGCCGGCGCATGTTTAGGCTCGGGAGCCGGAGATATGGGCTGCGGAAGCGGCTCTTCATCGCGTGCCGGTGATTCCTCATTTGTATCCTGAGTATTTTCAACGTCCGGCACTTCTTGAACCGATTCCATTGATTCTTCCTCAACAGGCGGCACGGGCGGCGGGCCGGCCCACAACTCGGCTTCTGCGGCATTCTGCTCCTGAAGAAAACGGAAATAATCATCAAACGAGCGTCCCTCGCTTATCAGGATTGAGAAGTTGGGTTCGCTTATCACTACCGGGCGCACACCGGCCGGCAGCTTGAAGTCTGTAGAATTGGTCATTACCTTGCGGTAATGCTCGAGTTCGTTCATTGAGTCGAAATCGTGTATCACTATCATACCGAGCAGTCCGTAGTTAATCGGTTCGAGGTCGAAGTCCTTCACTACAAACGATTTGAAGTTATGGCGCGCCAGTTCGTACAGCAGCTCATTGGTCGACACTTGGTCGGTGGCAAATGTCATTACCAGAAGCAGTTTGTCGTCGGGCTTGATTTCAAATGCAGCCTCACCATCGGCCACAGCAGTTGAGTCGTTGCCCAGACGCATGTCCCATATCATACCACGCATATTGCCGCCCGACCCTTCCTGCAACTTGCGTCCTTGAGCCATGCCTTTGAGCCATGCCGAGGCTATGGGTGTGATGTCGGTATCGGGATAGCGTTCGAGAAGCTCACGCAATACGGCATTGAACTCATCGGGCTTCTTATCTGTGACGTAGGCCAAGGCATGCAGGAACATGAACTTGGGCATTATCTTGCTCAACGGATATTTATCCATCATGGTGGTGTATGCCGCGTGTACCTCCTCATTGCGGTTGTTGAGGTAGGCATCGTATGCCGAATCATATAGCTGCTGTTGCACCTGATCCATCCGACGCAAATTATCGAGATACTTGGGATCGCGCATGGCCTGGCCGTATGGCGAGTCGGGGAATTCATCGACCAGCAAACGGCGATAGTGCTCGGCCATAGCGAGGTCGCCCTGACGCGCATACATCAGATACAGATTGTAGTACACCTCGAGCCTGTAGATATTGTCGGGATAATCCTTCATAAGCCGGTCAAACTCGGCACGGGCTGCCGCAAAGTCTTCAAGCTTGTCCTTGAGTATGACACCCATATTGTACAGGCCTTCCTGTATCACCTCATTGGCAGTGGCTTTCTGCTCGGGAGTCTCGGGAATCTGCGCCAGATAATACTCGGGATAATGAGGATCGGTGGAATGGTCGGCCTCCTTGTTCTCGTCATCGGTCTTTTCATCCGATTCGGCTTCATTTTCCACTTCCTCGCTCTCTTCGGTATCGGTAGCTGCCGCCTGATTCCATTCGTCGGCATTGAACTGGCTCTTGTTGCGTCGGCGCCAGTTATCCTCAAGTTTGCGCGCGCCCCATCTGCGCTGGAATTCGGTTTTACCGGCGTTTTTGGTGGCGGTGTTATAGAAATACCATGAGTTGTCGGTATTGATCTGGAAAGAATTGGTGTTATTGTCTTGAAGCTGATTGCCCTGCGCGGCCTGATTGGCCAGATATTCCTCGCGCTCGGCAGCCTCAGCTTCCTCTTTTTCTTTCTTTTTAAGCTCGTCAATTATCTTGTTGATAATCTCCATACGCTGTTCGGGCGTCATGGCGGCGAGCCTGAGCAGAGAATCCTGCAAGGATACATTCTGGGCATACACAGCCAGTTCGTCGAGCACATCGCTGCGGCGCACCAGCAGTTTGTAGTCGGGATAATCCTTGGGCAGCTGCGGCACGGCCTCGGCATAGCACGGCTGCGCCTTGTCATACTCGTGGCGCTCGAAATACAAGTTGCCGAGGGTAATCTGCGAGATGGCTTTGTCGATGCCGTTGCGGGTTGACTTTTCGGCGGCAAGTATGTAATTATCAATAGCATGTAATGTGTCGCCGCGCGACAGATAGAGGTTGCCTATGGCATAATACACCTGGTCAAGATACTCCTTGTTGCGGTCGTAGCGTATCATGCGCTGCAGGGCCTTGACTTCGGGTTCTATATCCGTGCCGCTGTACACCTCGCTCTGTTTTATACGGGCATTGAACTTGGTGCGGTATGATGCCGACGACGCGCTGCCTGCTTCTTTGAAGGCCTCGTATGCTGCGGCCTTGTCGCCAAGGCGTGCATACACCTGTCCGAGCAGAAAACGCAATCGCGTCTTCTGCGCACCGTCGGCCATGCGTATGGCCTCTTTAAGGAAGGGCAATGATGCCTCAAGCTCATCGGAATGTATGTAATAGTCGGCCTTTACAAAGTTGTATAACTCCTTAAGTGTGGAATTGGTGAGCTGCTCGGGCTTTATCCTGTTGAGTATGATCTCGGCCTCAAATAGCCAGTCGAGCGACACATACGACCGCGCCTGCCACAATTCGGCCTCGGTAACCGTGGCCGGCAGCCATGTGAAGTGCTTGACTACGTAGAAAAATGTGGATGCCGCGCCCAGGAAGTCGCCGTTGAAGTACTGTCCTCGCCCCATCATCATCCAGGCATTGTGCAGAAACGGATTGTACTCGTCGCGTTTGAGCCATGCCTTTTTTTCGGGGGTTGATTTACCCTTGTTGGCAGGGCGCTTACGTATGGAGCGCAGCTGTATGGCCTTCTGTCCTTTCTGTATCGAGCGGTCAAAATTGCCGTTGGGCTGCGGGGCGTCGGTATTGCCCTTGGCCTCGATGGGGTGCATCAGCACCAGCTGCGAGTAATCATCCTCATACTTATCTTCCATATCCTTGAGAGTCTCCTTGTAGTGCACATCTCCGTTATAGTAGATATTGTACTTGGTGATAAAAGCCTGATAGCGGCGGGTGGCTGCTGTATTCTTGCGGGGCGAACACGACACGGCAGCCATAGCCATGACAATGGCTACAGCTATCAGGGGCAATAGTCGTAATATTCGCGCACGCATATATGAATTAACGCAATTTTGGGCAGAATATTGCAATATCAGGGCCAAGTCTATGGGTTTTCAACAAAATTACGTAATTTTGCCAATCAGACATTCTTAAATCCATAAAATAATCCATAAAATCTTGAAAAACCGCATATCACTTACGGCATTGGCACTGGCTGCTTCGCTTGGCTGTGCCGCCGGCAATCTTACTCTCAATTACGATGCTCCGGCCAAATTCTTTGAGGAGGCCCTGGTCGTAGGAAACGGAAATCTCGGCGCTATTGTTTACGGAAATGTAGACAATGAACATATATCGCTGAATGATATAACCTTATGGACCGGCGAACCGAATACAACCGTGACAACGCCCGACGCATGGAAGTTCATCCCCGAGGTGCGCAAGGCTCTTGACCGCGGCGACTACAGGGAGGCTCACAAGCTGAACATGAAGATACAGGGCCACTACAGCGAGAATTATCAACCGCTGGGTACATTGAACATAGTCTATTCCAACATCGATACGGCTGCCGTAACCAACTACCGGCGCAGTCTGTCGCTCGACGATGCCACGGCTACAAGCAGTTTTGACATGAACGGAATGTCGCGCACGGTATCTACATTTGTGTCCGCTCCCGACTCGGTGATTGTAGTGAAAATCAGCGGCTCGCTGCCCGTAGATGCCACCTTGTCGCTTTCATCACTGCTTCCGCATGATATCTCGGCAAAGGGCAATACTATAAGCTCTACCGGCTATGCAGCCTACCACTCGCTGCCGGGATATGCAAAGGAGCATGCCGACAACAAGCACTTCTACGATCCCGACCGTGGCACTCGTTTCTGCACCTTGCTGTCTGCCACAAGCAAAGACGGGGTGATAAGGGCCAATGCCGACGGCTCACTGTCTCTTGACGGATGCCACGATGTAACTTTGATACTGACCAATGTGACCAGTTTCAACGGATTTGACCGCGACCCGGCCAATGCCGGCCGCGACTACAAGGCTCTTGCCGCAGCACGCATGGATGCCGCTAAAAAATTATCGTACGACTCGCTGGAGCGGCGCCACAGGCAGGATTTCTCCAATCTGTTCTCAAGAGTGGAGATTGACCTTGGCTCCACTCCCGATTCTATAAAGGCCCTGCCCACCGATGTGCAGCTCAAACGCTATTATGACCTCAACGAAAACAATCCCGATCTCGAAGAATTATATTTTCAATATGGTCGTTATCTGCTCATCTCGTGCAGCCGCACCCACGGCGTGCCCGCCAACCTGCAAGGGCTGTGGAATGAATCTATATTGCCCCCGTGGAGCAGCAACTATACCTGCAACATAAATGTTGAAGAAAACTATTGGCCGGCCGAAGTCACCGGACTCGGCGAACTGCATGCCACCGCCTTTATCCCCTGGGTTAAAAATCTTTCAAAAACCGGAGCGGTAACGGCCCGCAACTACTATGGGGTGAACCGCGGTTGGTCGCTGGCTCACAACAGCGATATATGGGCCTCGACCAATCCTATAGGTCTCGGCAGCAATAATCCCAAATGGGCGTGCTGGAACATGGGTGGCGCATGGGTTGCAAGCCATATTTGGGAGCATTACCTGTTCTCGATGGACAAGGATTTCCTTGCCGAATATTATCCTGTGCTTAAAGGCGCTGCCGAATTCTGCCTCGACTGGATGATTGAGAAAGACGGCAAACTGCTGACTTCGCCTTCTACATCGCCCGAAAATGAGTTTATAGCGCCCGACGGCTACCACGGCACCACCCTGACCGGCGCCACAGCCGACCTGGCCATGATTCGCCAGTGCCTAAGCGACGCCCGCGATGCCGCTGCGGTTCTGGGTGTTGACAGCGATTTCTGCAAGGAGGCCGACTCTGTCCTCGCACGTCTGCAGCCCTATCAGATCGGAGCCGACGGCAATTTGCAGGAATGGCTCGAAGACTGGAAAGATGCCGACCCGCAGCACCGCCACCAGTCGCACCTCTACGGTCTTTTCCCCGGACGGCACATATCGCCCGACTCCACTCCTCAGCTTGCCCGTGCCTGCGCGCGTTCTCTTGAAATAAAGGGCGACAACACCACGGGCTGGAGCACCGGCTGGCGTGTGAACCTGTACGCCCGACTGCTCGATGCCGACAAAGCCTACCACATGTACCGACGCCTGCTGAAATATGTGAGTCCGGATAAATACAGGGGTCCCGACCGTCGCACCGGCGGAGGCACCTACCCCAATCTGCTTGATGCTCATTCGCCATTCCAGATCGATGGTAATTTCGGCGGCACAGCGGGGGTAGCCGAGATGTTGATTCAGTCCACCCCCGGCACAATCACCCTGCTCCCGGCTCTGCCACAGGCGTGGTCAAAGGGCAAAGTCAAGGGTCTGCGTGCCCGCGGCGGCTTCACCGTAGATATGGAGTGGAACGACGGCAAGGTAAGCTCGTGCTTGATACACTCTGCCGCAGGTGGCGAAACCACAGTACAAGTCAACGGGCACTCTAAACGCATAACCCTCAACCCGGGCGAAAGCATAACTATCTGATATGAAACAGGGCGGCCATCGGTTGTGGTCGCCCTGTTTCATTTATGCCTGTCACAGATTTTTGGGAGCCTCGGGATATGCTATGCGCGTGTGGTAGATGGTGAGCAGACGCTTGATGAAAGCATCCTTTATAAGGCGCACATCGCGGAATTCGAGAGTTGAATTATCGTGCAGCCCGTCGGTAATCTGTGTGTTGATAATCTTGTCGACCAGAGCTGTTATCGACTCGCGCGAATAGTCGCTGAGCGAGCGCGATGCGGCTTCAACGGCATCGGCCATCATGAGCAGCGATGTCTCGCGGCTGCGAGGATTAGGTCCGGGATAAGTATACAGAGCGGGGTCGGGTTTCTGCCCCTCGGGCATGTTCTTGGCCGCCTTGAAGTAGAAATACTTTGCCATACCGGCACCATGGTGCTCGCTTATAAAGTCCTTGATAACCGAGGGCAGCCCGGCTTTGTCGGCCGCGCGCAGTCCGTCGGCCACATGGCTTATTACTATGCGGGCGCTCTGCTCGGGCGGCAGGGCGTCATGCGGATTCACCCCTCGCTGATTTTCGGTAAAGAATGCGGGATTATTCATTTTACCTATATCATGGTAGAGGGCGCCGGCGCGCACCAGCGACTCGTTGGCACCCATGGCGCGGGCGGCGTCGGAGGCCAGATTGCTCACGCTCATCGAGTGCTGGAATGTGCCGGGGCAGCTGTCTGAGAGCTTGCGCAGCAATGGCTGGTTGGTATCTGAAAGCTCCACAAGTGTAACGCTCGAGACAAATCCGAATAAACGTTCTACGGCAAACATAAGTATGTATGCCATGGACACCAGCAGGGCATTGGCGCCAAGGAATGCCGGCATGCGCCAGGTCCAGCCGTTGAGCGAGCCGTTCATCAGCAGTTCAAGCGACAGATAGCCCAGCATGTAGGCCAGGGCCACCACAGCCGCCGTACGCAACAGCTGCGAGCGGCGCGACAGCTCGCGCAGGCTGTATACGGCCACCGCTACGGCGCACACCTGCAGATAGATAAATTCGAGCACAAAGCTCGTTATGGGTGCTATGAGTATGACGGAGGTTGTTGCCACAAACAGCGCGGTACGGCCGTCGAAGAACACCAGCACCAGTATAGGCACTATGGCCATGGGCACTATATACACACCGCCGGGCACGAACGTGTTCATCAGTATGGCAAAGAGCACAAATATCGTTATAAGCGAATATATGAAGCACAAAGCTCTGAAATCGTGATAGATAGCCGGTACCAGCAACGCGCAGTACAGCATGAGCAGCGCCAGCAGTATGGCCACATACAAGAATTGGCCCAGAGCCGTGAGCAGATTTGACTGCGACTGACGGTTGAGATGCGCGTCGAGCAACTGCTCGTAGGTCTGAAGGTTGGTGAAGTCCTGCGGCGAGATTATGTCGCCCTTGTTGATGATGGCCTGCCCCTGCAGTATCACACCGCGGTCGGCCGTAAGTGTCTGGAACTCATTGTCGAAGTGGCGTTTGCTGTCAACCTCGCTGTACAGCACATTGGGCTGCAGCAGGCTGTGCAGGTTGGCGCTTATGAAATACCGGCGCAGGTCGGGGTCAGTGATGGCGCTGTCGAGGCGGTGATATATATCGCGCGGCGATGTGAACACCGCTGTCGACTGCTCGCTGAGTATATTCTTCTCAAGCAGGCGCACACGCGGCAGTTTGCCCTCTCTTATCTGACCCAGAACGCCCGACTCCACCACGCCCTGTTCGTAATACCGGCGCAGCATCTTGCCCAGTCGGGCGCTGTTGTGCCCCTTGGGCAACTCCTTGATTATGGTGTCTATCACATTGGTATTTATAGTATAGATAGGCACAAACGACTCGGTGAGGGTGTCGCGTATGGCCTGCACCGTGAGCGAGTCGGGATGAATAGGTATGTCAAACGGCGCTATCAGCTGGCTGTAGTTCCAGGGGCGGCCCTGCTCGTAGATATACTGGCTGCTGCGCTGATGCGGATAAAACCACACTATGACCACAGCGGTGGCAAGCGCCAGAAGCACTCGCCGCAGCAATGAGTTGGTAGGTATATTAATCATCTGACAGTTCTTTCCAAGAGTTTGCAGCCGCATCCGGCCAAACTTTATACTTTGTACTTTTTACTTTATACTTAAAAAACTCTCCACTAACTACTGAATCCTCGTAGCCGACTTCACTCCGTTGATAGTGAGAGTCTTGTCGATAAGGTCGTTGACGGCCTCAACCGAGAACACCCTCACCCACAGGTCGCAGGTAAACACCTCGGCGCTGGCCTCGATGTCGAGTTTGCGTATATCAATGGCCAGATGGGTGGTGATGAGCGTGGTAAGCTCCTGTAATATGCCATGGCGGTCTATGCCCTCGATATGTATGCGGGCTTTGAACTTGGCGCCGGTGTTTTCCCAACGGGTGGCCACGATGCGCGGACCGTAGCTGGCCTTGAGCACCTGTGCACGTGGACAGTCGAGAGTGTGTATCTCCACCGTGCCGGCATCGGTGATGAATCCCAGCGAGTCGTCGCCGGGAATAGGCGAGCAGCAGTCGGCGGTTACGAAATTGGCATTGCCGCGGTCGTCGCAGCGCAATGTATATATTTCTTTTACGTTTACTTTGGGTACGGCAGCGGCAGCTTCGGCTTCGGGTGCCGGGCTGTCGGGCTTCTTCTTGCCTATGCGCAGTATGCGACCCAGCAGCGAGCTCTTGTCCGAGGCCTCGGCGGGCTTGCGCAGCGCCTTCACCAGAAATTCGCCCAGCATTATCTCCTCATTACCGAGCTGATAGCACAGGCTGTCGCGGTTGGCAATATGGTATGTACCTAAAATCTTGGTGATTACGGCATTTGTATCGGGTATATTATGCTCGGCGAGCCATTCGCGCAGTATTTCGCGCCCCTTGGCGGTGAGCGGCTGGCGCAGTTTGCGCAGAGCGGCGCGCAGGCGGGTGCGGGCATGGGCAGTTACCAGAAATTCGGCCCACTCGGCCTGTGGGGTCTGCGACTGCGAGGTGAGTATCTCCACCTGGTCGCCCGAACTGAGTATGGAGCTCAGCGGCACCAACTTATGGTTTACTTTACCGGCTATGCAATGCGTGCCCAGCTCGGTGTGCAGGGCAAATGCCGCATCGAGCACCGTAGCCCCGGCCGGCAGCGTGATAAGCTCGCCCTTGGGGGTGAACACCACTATCTCCGATGAGAACAGGTTGAGCTTGAGCGTATCCAGAAAGTCAATGGCCGACGGCTCGGGATTGTCGAGAATATCCTTGATGGTGCGCAGCCACACATTCAGCTCGCTCTCCTCATCGCCCTCGCCTATCTTGTACTTCCAGTGGGCGGCAAAGCCCTTTTCGGCAATCTCGTCCATGCGGCGGCTGCGTATCTGCACCTCTATCCAGTTGCCGTCGGGGCCCATCACCGTCAGGTGCAGAGCCTGATAGCCGTTGGCCTTGGGGGTTGAGATCCAGTCGCGCGTACGCTCGGGATGCAGGCGGTAGAGGTCGGTGATTGCAGCATAAATGTTCCAGCAGATGGCCTTCTCGCGCGAGGGGTCGTCGCAGTCAAACACTATACGCATCGCATACAGGTCATATACCTCCTCAAAGGGCACGTGCTTGGTCTCCATCTTGTTCCAGATCGAATACACCGACTTCAGCCTTGCCTTGGCCTCATATTTGAGGCCCATGGAGTTTAGTTTTTCCTTTATGGGCAGCGAGAAATCGGTATACACCTCCGAGCGGCGGGCCTCGCTCTCGGCTATCTTGCGCGAGATGGTCTCGTAGGTCTTGGGATGTTCATACTTGAATGCCAGGTCTTCGAGCTCGGTTTTTATGGCAAACAGCCCCAGGCGGTGGGCCAGCGGCGCATAGATATACAGGGTCTCGCCGGCAATCTTATACTGCTTATTGGGTGCCATAGAGCCAAGTGTGCGCATATTGTGCAGGCGGTCGGCCATCTTAACGAGCACCACCCGTATATCCTCGCTCATGGTGAGCAGAAGCTTGCGGAAGTTCTCGGCCTGAGCCGAAGCCTTGTCGCCGAATATACCGCCCGATATTTTGGTAAGGCCCTCTACCAGCTGCGCTATCTTGGCGCCGAAGTGCTGTTCTATATCGGCCACGGTGTAGTCGGTATCCTCCACCACATCGTGCAGCAACGCAGCACATATCGAGGTGGAGCCAAGGCCTATCTCCTGACTCGCAATTTTGGCTACAGCTATGGGATGCAGGATATAAGGCTCGCCCGACCGTCGACGCACACCACTGTGAGCCGCCTTCGCAAAACGGTAGGCACGCTCTATTATCTCTACTTTCTTGCGGTGGTTGCTGCGCATGTACCCGCTGAGTACATCGGCAAACTCGGCTTCTATCATCCTGTCCTCTTCTTCCGGACTAATATGGCGAACTTCTGTCATATAAACACATATTTTTGCAATCAAATACAAAAATAGTATTAAGAAATGAAACTACAAAGACATTCACGCTATTTTTAAGAAATGAAACTGATTTGAAACCGATTGAACACCAAAACATACCCGACTGCCGGGAATGCACGCCCTCAGCGCAGCATCCCCGGCAGCTTGTATGACACCGGACCTGGTCTTTATTCCTGATAAACGAAAGTGAATTCTATATCAATACGCCCGTCTGACATTTCAGACACTTCTTTACCATCAAGTTTGACTATTTGCTTTACTTTATCGTTTTTCCCATGTCTGCGGTTTAAATAGATATTATGACTTTCTCCGTTTGGCATTTTAAAAACGAAGTCTACTTCGCTACGGTAACCATCAAATTCTCCAAACAACAGCACAGGATTATCTTCATATATACTATATCTAAGACCGTAAAGATGTGGCAAATACATCCGTCTGTGGCGCCAATCAGCCTTATACTCCTCTCCTTCATAGATCACCGAGAAGTCAGCGCCATGCAAGCTTTGCCCATCGGCAAGCAAATCGGTACCGTCAGCCGACACTATTTTAAAACTAAAGCCTACAGGAGTATAATCAGTTTCGATATATTCGTCTTCTGAACACGAAACTATTATTCCGCAGAGTATGCAGAGAATTGAAATAAAAAAGATTCTGTATTTGTTCATAATTGATATATTAATTAGATTTCTGTGTTTCAATCCATGCATCAAATGCATCGAGGTCTATTATTGAATCAGTAGATTCGCGTTTATCCATTCCTCTGAATTCATACACCTTGTTGAGATTTAGGTATCTGCCAAAAGTTTTTCTTGCTTCATCTGCAATTAGACGATAGCCATCATAGTTGCTTTCCAAGATAACTATATATGAAAGTTCAAAATTTTTAGGGATACGACGGCTAAATTCCAAACTTTGTCTCATCATAGAGTTATTCGACTTCTTGACGTCGTGAATTAGAGTTATATTATTTTTGTTGAAAGACATAACTTTATACACATTGCCGTCATATTTAAAAATCGAGTCTTCTTCATCGTAGCTAAAATCCTTCTTTATGTATATTACAGGAACGTAATCTGTTATCAAACCATTAGCCATATATATTTCATATACAGGGAAAAAACCTTTTTCTTTAGTTAAGAGCGGAAGCTGCCGCAGGATTTTTCCGTCCTTAAAGTATATGTTGTCAGTAAAATCCTCTGACATAAAGTCAGACAAACCTCTATGTACCACTGAATCAAACGGAACATTATACTTATTTGGTGTTTGACCTGATAACAGCTCATTATTTCGACCGGTCAGACAGAAAGATTGCGCTGTTCCATCCTGCTTCAGCATATTTATGAAATCCGTGTCTATAACGTACTGTTTGGTTTCTGAACTCGGTTCATCGTCAGAACATCCTCCGACAAGAACCATCCCGACAAAAATCATCAAATAAAAGAACAGTTTTTTAATTTTCATTGCTTGTTGATTTTTTGGTTTATATTTCGTGGAATTTCAAATAACTTTGGTTAAATTACTTTGGTTACAGAACTCATCGCAAAGATAACCAAAGTTATTTGAACTTAAAAATCTTCAGTCATTTTTTGGGGGCATAATTGAAATTTTATAATTTCTGTAAAAGTTTAAATCCTTATCTGCCCCTCGTGCCTTAACATCTTCTTCAGTCAATTCAGGTTGATTATTGGCATTAAAGACTTTACTTACATAATAACCATTCTTGTCTCCGTGAAAACCCCAATTACAATAAAACATGGTTTTATATCCATTACAATAACCGGAAATATAGCCGTCAATTACCCATGCATGACCGGTTCCGGCTTTATTTTCAGCTCTAATATATACAGGCTTGCTATCCTTGGCTGCTTGTATTATCTTATCTTCACTATAATCACCAAGCTTTGGAGCATTTAATCCGGCCTTTGTTCTAAGCCAATTTAACACCTTATCCGAATTTGCAGTTGTCTTATCTTCAGCACTGTCATCAGCCTTGACATCCAAGCCAATAGTTCTGCATAACTTAGCCACCTTATCAAGATGACTTGGTGTAGCACCTGTATCCAAACTACCTCCGAACGCCTTATTATTCATTTTTATAGTTTCCCAATACATATTTATTAACATATCTCTTCCATTTTCATCGGTCCAATCAATCGTTTGCGGCAAGCTATAATGGTATAATAATTGGGCAGCTGCAATAATGGTGCATCCGGTTAGTCTATTCTTGAAATACTTACCATACGATGTATCCTGATTTCTTCCCTGTCCCCATTTAGTGTCAATTTGAGGTGTGATTATGGAGTAAATAGCCCATTTACCTATTACAGTATCCGGAGCCGGATACTGTGGCTTCCCTCCATTTTCCCATTCAAATATTGCGTCTTTCCAATAAAGGAACTCGTTTGGATCTGAACCTGAATCACCCAAACCCAAAGTACTTGCGTCAGCATTACCGTTATCAACAAGGGCATACAACGGCTCCATACCCGGCTGCGCCCCTGCAACCGCATAGCCGGCACTGTCTGCGAAGTTAATGATATAGAATAGTGTATCAGGAAGTTGTGATGAACGACTGATTTCAGCAAAAGCTTCTTTTGAGACAGCCTTTACATCTAAAATTTCTCTACGCTTATAGTTTTCACCTCTCGCATTGGGAGATGAAGCTTTTTCAAAAGCTTCGAGAAAAGAGAGCACAGTCTGCTTAGCCTGTTCAGGGGTAATGCAACTTGCTTTTGTCATCGGTTCGTGAACTTCGTCTTTAAGAAGTTCACCTTCGTTACCACATGATGTAAATAACATTGCAAATATTGCAAGAACTACAACGTTAAATAATGATTGTTTCATGACTTTTAGATTTTTTGGTTTATAATTGGGTTATGTTTATATATCGCCTTGGTAGCTATGGCCATACTCGGTGGTTAGAAGGAGGTGGGCTGCGGGGTGTTCTCCGATATGGATTTCGGCCGAGGTGGAGGTGTCAAACATATATGTAGCCACATCATCATCGGTGGTAACGGTGAGTTCGCACATTCCCTCGGGATTGCGGAAGCTGACATACAGACTGCCGTCACTATACATACAGTCTATAAACTGAGATGAGGGCTTCTGCGGGCGTCCTATACCTTTATTACGAACATCCTTAATATCAACAGGCTTGCCACCACCATCATTAGCCGGGGCGTCAGCCATAATGCCAAAAGGCACACTCAGCATTAAGAAAACGAGTAAAATGAATTTTTTTATCATAATGGATAATTATTGATTTCACTCGCAAAATTAAGCCTTGAACATTGAAAATCCAAGCAAAAATGCAATTATTTTTAGTCTACACTCGTTTTACAACACACTGATATTCAAAAGGTTACGCTCTGTAGAATTGTTTAAAAATTCTACACTTTATAAATGCTTGATTTTCAGGCGCCTTTTAAAACCCTTAAGGGGCTTTGTAGAATTAAAAAAACAGGGGGAGGGTTATTCCAAATTCATTATTTTTGAAATGAACATGTCCTTGTCAGGAGCATCACTTTTGCGTATGCGTTCTACTATACGCGCACGCTTGGTATAGAAATTTTTAAGACTGACATCCATCAGTATCGAAGTGGCTTTTGCCGAAAGCCCTACCATGAGGAAAGAAATAAAGTGTATATCGCCATCTTTGAGGAACGGGCATTGTTCCGTCAACTTCTCAATCATGGCATTATCTGAAGGACTCAACAGTCTGCTTATCTCTTCCATGCAGTATCGGCTGCGCAAATTGGCTATTTCATTTTCAATCTTTTTCCCGGTTATAACTGTTGACTTGTCGTTATTTTGGTTCTCAAAATACTGATTGCAAAGTTTATCAAGCAATCCAAGGCGATCTATAAGCAAATCGTCAATAAAAGATGAATATTCCTGTTGAGCTTTCTTATGGTTCTCAAGTTCTGCTTTTAGAGTGGATATATCTTTGATTTTTAAATCAAGTTCGTTATTCTTAATCCTTATTCTCTGTCTGTAAATGACAAACATCGCAACAAGCAACAAAACGAGTACGGAAGAGAGTATAATTATAAAAATTCTGAGCGTATTGGAAAAACGCGCTTCTTTTTCGGATAACTCATTATAATAATCTCGTTGAACCGTTATCACAGACTGGCTTAAAGTTGTACCGGTTTCATCATAAATATTGTCAACCATAGAATCGCAGTAAGCAATTGCCTCGTTGAGTAAATTTTGTGTCTGGTAATAGTCCTTATAGGCAAGATTTATCAGGAGATAATCTGAAATTTTCACAGCAATGGAACGAGCTGAATCCAAATCAAGTTTGGCTTTGGTATAATCCCCTAAATTAGACTCCATACGGGCACGATAAGCGTAGTCGACCGCAGTCCAAAATCTGCGGTCTGAAATGCTGTCAAGTACAGTGCTTATTTGGCGGGCTTCTTCAAATCTGTTTGTTTTAACGTAAAAACTCATTAAAGGGTCATAACAATAGCTCAACAAACCCGTATCTACAGGATCTTCGCTCTTTGCAATCTTGGCAATACTGTCGAGAAGATGAAATGCCCGGTCGTAATCTCTGAATTGGCCGTAGCTTGTAGCCAAATCGCAGATGGCATAGCGATGGTTGGGAATCTTGCCTGCCTTAAGGTAGTATTCTACAGCCTCTTTACGTATTTCCGTATCATCGTAATGTGTTGCCATAAATATATCTGCAAGCATTTCGGCGCTTTTGGCGCGCCAGTAGTCGTCGCCAAGCTTTATGGCCAGCTCGCGGGCGTGCATGGCCGGGACTATTGCCGATGCGTAGAAGCCACAGTAGTAGCGCACGTTGCCCATATAGAACAGTGCCTTCATCTCGGCGCTGTCGCCGAGACCCTTGTAGTAGTCAACGGCTATTCGGAGCAGTGAATCGTCGGTGGGTATTATTTTGTTTTTGAATGATGCCTGCGCGGCAAGCACGGCGTAGCGGGCCTTGTGTTCGGTGGAAGTCAGGCTGTCGGGGTTTATGGAGTCGAGTATGGCGAGGGCCGAGTCGGGACGCGAGTCCATGACTCTCTGTGCCCGCTCCAAGCGCGAGAGCGTAAGGGTGTCGGTGCAGGCTGCGAGCAGCAACACTACGATGGCTATAAATACTGTAAGAGTGTGTTTCATCAGTGGTGAGGAAGTGAGAGGATAATGCTGAGTCAGACCCCGGGGCTCTTGCGGAATATGCGCGTGGCCACTATGCCCCACTCGCGGAAGGTGAGTATGGCGGGGGTGATGACGGGGATGAAGCGCAGCTTGCGGTGTGGCACAAACACGCGCAGGGCTCCCTGATGGCAGCGTATGTCGAGCTCGGAGGGAAATTCGGTGGGCTCGCCGTCGATATGTGTTATGGTGGGCTGCTTGCGGCGCACGGTGAGACGGCGGGTGCGGAATGTGCGTATCTTGCCGTGATTGCCTATTGAGCCGGTGAGCATCTCCACGCCGCTCCACACGTTCTCTATGATGTTGCCGTCGTGCACTATGGTAACGTCGAGCAGGCCGTCGCGTATGGATGCGGCCGGGGCTATGAAGGCGTTGTTGCCGTACTGCGAGGCGTTGCATACCGACACCAGAAAGGCGCGGTCGGTGATCACGCGGTCGCCGGCCACTATTTCGTAGGTATTGGGATGATACTTTATGAATTCGTCAATGGCGCTGGTGATGTAGGAGTTGAGCCCGCGGCGGTGCTTCATGGAGAAGCGATGGCTCACGGCGGCGTCGAATCCCATGCCGAAGGTGCAGAAGAACGGCTGGCCGTTGACGGTGCCGTAGTCGCAATTGACTATATGGTTCTCGGCAATCACGTCGAGCGAGCGCTCCACATCTACGGGTATGCCTATGTGGCGGGCCAGGCCGTTGCCCGAGCCGGCGGGCAGTATGCCCAGGGCAGTGGGGGTGTGGATAAGGCCGGCGGCCACCTCGTTCACGGTGCCGTCGCCACCGCATGCCAGCACACCGTAGGCTCCGGCGGCTGCGGCCTCGCGGGCTATACAGGTGGCATGACCCGGGCCGGAGGTGTACACCACTTCCACTTCATAGCCCAGCCGCTCGAGGTGGAGCGGCAGCCAGCGGTCGAGCCCTTTCTTGGACAGCGTACCGGATTTTGGATTTATAATGAGTGTGAGACGGCGCGTTTCCATTTGTCGTGTTTTCGGAGTGCAAAATTACTAAATATTTTTTATTTTGCAAAAACGCGGATTTTTTCGTAACTTTGCGTAAATACACTCACTCACAGCAATGAACGAAGAACTCGATTTTGAGCCGGACGACATCTCCGGCTCCAACGACCTGATATATACCGAGGACGAAATCCGCACCCTCGACTGGAAAGAGCATATACGCCGCCGCCCGGGCATGTACATAGGCAAGCTGGGCAACGGCGAGGATAATGACGACGGTATATACGTGCTGCTCAAGGAGGTGCTCGACAATGCCGTGGACGAATACATGATGGGATTCGGTCGCCAGATAACCGTTGACATCATCGACGCCCGCGAGGTGGCCGTGCGCGACTACGGCCGCGGTGTGCCTCTGGGAAAGCTGATCGACGTTGCCTCGAAAATGAATACCGGCGGCAAGTACGACTCAAAGGCTTTCAAGAAAAGCGTGGGCCTGAACGGTGTGGGTATCAAGGCCGTGAATGCCCTGTCGACCGAGTTTGAGATACGCTCGGTGCGCGACGGCATGGGCAAGACCGCCCGTTTTGCAATGGGCGAGCTGATTGAGGAAACCGAAATCCTGCCCACCGACGAGCCCAACGGCACCTTTGTGCGCTTTGTACCCGACGACTCCATATTCCGCAACTACGCCTTCCGCGACGACCACGTGGAGACCCTGATTAAGAATTACACTTTCCTCAACACCGGACTGGCCATAGTGTTCAACGGCAAGAAGTTCATTTCGCGCCACGGCCTGCTCGACCTGCTATCGCAGGTGATGTCGCACGACCCGCTCTACCCCATCATCCACCTCAAGGGCGACGACATAGAGGTGGCCATAACCCACGCCAACCAGTATGGCGAGGAGTACTACTCGTTTGTCAACGGCCAGCACACCACCCAGGGTGGCACTCACCTCACCGCCTTCAAGGAGTCGGTGTCGCGCACCATCAAGGACTACTTCGGCCGAAACTTCGAGTATTCCGACATACGCAACGGTATGGTGGCCGCCGTGGCCATCAAGGTCGAGGAGCCGGTGTTTGAGTCGCAGACCAAGACCCGCCTGGGCTCGCGCGACGTTGGCCCCGACGGCCCCACGGTAGCCAAATTCATAGGCGATTTCATCAAGAAAGAGCTCGACGACTATCTGCACCGCAACCTGGAGGTGGCCGAGGTGATTCTGAAAAAAGTGCAGGAAAGCGAACGCGACCGCAAGGCTATGGCCGGAATAACCAAAATAGCCCGCGAAAAGGCAAAAAAAGTGAGCCTGCACAACCGCAAGCTCATCGACTGCAACATACACCTCAACGACTCGCGCGGCGTGGAGGAGAAAAAGCTGGCATCGTCTATATTCCTCACCGAGGGCGACTCGGCCGGCGGCTCGATAACCAAGGTGCGCGACGCCGACACCCAGGCCGTGTTCATGCTGCGAGGCAAGCCCCTCAACACCTACGGCGCCACCCAGCGCGTGCTGTATGAGAACGAGGAATTCAACCTGCTGCAGGCCGCGCTCAACCTTGAGGACGGCATCGACGGCCTCAGATACAACAACGTGATAATAGCCACCGATGCCGACGTAGACGGCATGCACATACGCCTGCTGCTCATAACCTTCTTCCTGCAATACTTCCCCGACCTTATCAAGAAGGGCCATGTGTATGTGTTGCAGACCCCATTGTTCCGTGTGCGCAACAAGCTCACATCCAAGCGTGCCAAGGGCAAGAAAAACGGTGCCGACGACGACACCATATACTGCTACAGCGACGAGGAGCGCATAGCCGCCATCAACAAGATGGGAGCAAATGCCGAAATCACCCGATTCAAAGGTCTCGGCGAAATCTCGCCCGACGAATTCCGCGGATTCATAGGTCCCGACATACGCCTTGACCGCGTGACCCTGCGCAAGGAGGACGGCGTGGACGAGCTGCTCGAATTCTATATGGGCAAGAATACGCCCGAACGTCAGAACTTTATCATTGACAATCTTGTAATAGAAGATGACTCCCAGATATCCTGAACCCGCCAGGGTGGCGCTGTATGCCGGCACTTTCGACCCCTTCACCACAGGCCATGCCTCGGTGGTGGAGCGTGCCCTGCCCCTGTTTGACACCATCATCATAGCCTTGGGCGTGAATCCGCACAAAGTGCCTTGGCAGCCGGTGGAGCAGCGTGTGGCTGATATAGAGGCCGTGTACGCCTCGCTGCCGCCGGGGCGTGTACGGGTGATCACCTACAGCGATGTGCTCACCGTAGACCTGGCCCGGCAACTGGGCGCGGGATGGCTGCTGCGCGGTGTGCGCTCGGCCAAGGACTTCGAGTATGAGCGCGACCTGGCCGATATCAACCGCCGCCTGGCCGGATTGGAAACCCTGCTGCTCTACTCGCTGCCCGAATTGTCGGCCATATCGTCGTCGATGGTGCGCGAACTGCACAGCTACGGCCACGACATTTCGGCTTTCCTGCCCCGAAAATTTACCGAATAACCAATGACTACATATTCATAATTCATAAGATGAAGAAATTAATCTATGTGATTCTGCTCGCGGTCGGCATACTTGTCGGCGCGGTCTCAACCATGGCGCTTCGCTCGCCGGCTACCGAACAGATGCCGCCCAACCAGAAGCTGGCCATCGCCACTCAAATTATCGAAAACTACTACGTAGAGGACGTCAACAGCGATACGATGATTCAGGAAGCAATCATCGCCATGCTCAAGACCCTCGACCCCCACTCGGCATACTCCACACCGGCCGAGACTCAGGAACTCAACCAGCCGCTCGAGGGCAAATTCAGCGGCATAGGCATTCAGTTCAACATGCTCGAAGACACCGTGTATGTAATTCAGACCACCCCCGGCGGCCCCTCTGAGAAGATGGGCATACGCCCCGGCGACCGCATCATCTCGGCCAACGACACCGTGATTGCCGGCAAAAAGATGATAAATTCCGACATCATCAAGGTGCTGCGCGGCCCCAAAGGCTCGGTGGTAAACGTGAAGGTGAAACGCGCCGATGAGCCGGAGCTTATCACATTCCGCCTTGTGCGAGACGACATACCCATGTACAGCGTCGACGCCGCTTATATGGTAGACGACTCCACCGCCTACATCTCCGTGACCCGCTTTGCCGAGTCTACAGCCGCCGAGGTGCGCCAGGCAGCCGACTCGCTCTCGCGCCACGGCATGCGCAACCTGGTGCTCGACCTCTCGAGCAACGGCGGCGGATACCTCGGTTCGGCCTACGAACTGGCATCGGAATTTCTGCAGAAAGGCGACCCCGTAGTATTCACCAAGGGTCTGCACACGCGCCCCACTTACTTCAACGTTGAGCAGACCGGCTCTATCCCCGTCAACCGCCTTGTGGTGATGGTAGACCAATACTCGGCATCGGCTGCCGAAATCCTGTCGGGAGCCATTCAGGAGAACGACCGCGGACTCATCGTGGGCCGCCGCACCTTCGGCAAGGGCCTGGTGCAGCGTCCGTTCCCCTTCCCCGACGGCTCCATGATACGCCTCACCGTGTCGCGCTACTACACCCCCTCGGGCCGTTGCATACAGAAGCCCTACGCCAAGGGCAAGGGCGAGGAATACCTGCTTGACATGCTCAACCGCTACAATTCGGGCGAGCTGTGGCATGAGGACTCAATCCACCTCGACAAGTCGCAGGCCTACTACACCCTCAAGAACAAGCGCACCGTGTATGGCGGCGGCGGTATAATGCCCGACCTCTTCGTGCCCGTCGACACATCGCGCTACACCCCCTACTACCGCGATCTGGTGGCCAAGGGTGCCATAATGAAGTACGTGGTGAACTACATAGAGAACAACCGCGAATCGCTGCTTAAGAAGTATCCCAACGAGGAAGCATTCGCCAAGAATTTCGTACCCTCACAGGCCAACATCGACGGCATCATCGAACAGGGCACCGCAGCCGGCGTACCCTTCAACGATGAGCAATGGAATACCTCAAAGGACATACTGCTGGCCATATTCAAGGGCCTTATGACCCGCGACCTCTACGAGAACGGCATATATGTACGCTCAACCAACCCGCTGAGCAACGACTTCAACGAAGCCGTAAAACTCATCAACGATCCCAAGCGCTACTACCGCCTGCTCGAAGGAGTGAAAAAGTAAAGACACTCTGAATTTATCAAAACCACCTGAGGGGTGGATGCCGCGGTTGGCATCCGCCCCTTCTGTTTGACATTTTAAGGCCACTTGGAGCGCGAAACACGGCCGAGAGCATAAAGTACAAGCTACACACCAAAGCGCAGCCCACAAAGCCCCGCATGGCATAATTCCCACTCAGCACAAAGCTCCGGTTCACGCTCCCAAAATTCCCAATCCTCCCACACCATCCCACAATCTCCCACAAAAAAAGGGGCTGTCTAACAAGTTTAGGCAGCCTCTCTTTTGTGTGGTTCATCAACAAAAAAATAAGGCTTTCATGCTGA
>CAMTKF010000012.1 GCA_947072905.1 uncultured Bacteroidales bacterium | reverse complement strand
CATTTAGGGCTGACTCCTGCAATAGGTGCCAGCCCTAATTTTTCAATCGCTCAAAAAAAGTTTAGCGGACAGTAATAATTATAATACAACACGGCATCAGGCCACAGCATATTCAGCATCGACACATCTCTCAGGTAAATGGTATTGTCTCCGTAATAATTAACGTTATATCCGTTATTATTCAAGAAATTGAGAGAGATGTTAAACCCTGTTCCGAGAGTTATTCCAAGAATGCTGCGGAAAGGACGCCAGTTGCGTGCGGGACGCCAATGACGGGGAGGCGCAGGACGATGCCAACCGGCAAAGTGCGGAATATGGGTGGGACGATTACCTATGTGCGAGGGGCGATGTGCGCCGGGGCGGTTATTGGGGCGATGGGCATGACCCGGGCCGAAATTGTTATGGCCGGGACGGACACCGTGGTCGGGACGATGATTGCCTGAGGGACGGTTGTTCACGTTGCCGCCGTTATGGCCGGGACGGACACCGTGGTCGGGACGATGATTACCCGAGGGACGGTTGTTCACGTTGCCGCCGTTATGGCCGGGGCGTACACCGTTGCCCGGACGATGGTCACCCGAAGGACGGTTGTTCACATTGCCACCGTTATGGCCGGGACGTACACCGTTACCGGGGCGGTTGTTACCCGAAGGACGGTTGTTCACATTGCCACCGTTATTACCCGGACGGGTTGAACCATGAGTGGGACGTCCCATATTGCCGGGACGAGAAGAATGATTCTGAGTTTGCTGGGTAGTTTTGCGCTCATTTCCATTATTGCGACCTCTACCCTCAGCACCGGGGGCAAACAGAGCCATGCACAACAGCACTATGCCTACTGATTTAAAAAATCTCTTCATAATTGTTCCGGTTTAATTATCTAATAACAGGTTTTTAATTGAGCATGATATTTTTCAATATCTACTCTATTAGATAATTAAACCGGAACAAGGTTTAAAAGTGTGTTTTAATTTAACACACAAAAATGATTATTTTGTAGAATTAAGTATAAAAGGATTATGTTAACTTACCTCCACACCTTTCAGAATCACTTTGCTGATGGTTGGCTCAGTGTATGCGTGGATTATGTAAGGCAACGAAGGAGCGTAAGGTTTGTATATTATGAACGAAGCGTATTTACCGGGGGTTATCGAGCCGAAATCATCCGAAAGTCCCATGGCGGCGGCTCCGTTTACCGTTACGGCATTGAGAGCCTGCTCAGGCAGCAGTTTCATCTTTATACATGCCAGCGACATCACAAAAGGCATGGAGCCGGATGGCGATGAACCGGGATTGTAATCCGAAGCCAAAGCCACTGCACAGCCGCCCTTTATGGCCTCTTTGGCAGGGGCGTATGGCATGCCGAGGAAGAATGACGCTCCGGGCAGCATGGTGGCTATAGTGTCTGATTGGCTCAGCAGGGCTATTTCTTCACCGCCTATGCGTTCGAGATGGTCTACCGAAAGGGCATTGTCGGCAACGCCTATCTGCACGCCGCCCGAAAAGTCGAGTTCATTTGCATGAATCTTGGCACGAATGCCGTACTTCTCACCGGCCTTGATTATGCGGTCGGTTTCCTCTACCGTGAAGAAGCCTTTGTCGCAGAATACATCCACAAAATCGGCATCATCCTTCACAGCAGGCAGCATATCGTTTATCACATGGTCGACATACTCGCCCTGACGGCCGGCAAACTCACGACCCACGGCGTGTGCTCCAAGGAAAGTGGCACGTATCTCCACTTGCGGCACATCGCGCTTGAGACGCTTGATAACACGCATCATTTTCAGCTCGCCCTCAAGTGTAAGGCCATAGCCGGTTTTGATTTCAACAGCGCCCGTGCCCATTGCCATCACCTGTCTGAGGCGGCGCAGGGAAGCTGTGTACAATTCGTCTTCGGTAGCGGCGTTCAGGCGGTCTGAAGAGTTCAGTATTCCACCTCCGTTGGCAGCGATTTCCTCATACGACAGACCTTTTATCTTGTCGATAAACTCGCCGGAACGATCGCCGGCCCATATCAGATGTGTGTGGGAATCGCAAAATGCGGGTATCACCACCCCACCACCTGCGTCGATAACCTTATCGGCTTCGACATGGCAGTTATCCATAGGGCCAAAGTCCTTTATGCGCTCATCTTCCACAAGGAGCCACGCGTTTTCGAGACATGGCACGGCGTTCATGGCCTCGCCCTGCAGGCGGGCAGTGCCTGCAGGGTGAATGCCCATGAGCGATGAAATATTCTTAACGAGAAGTTTCATTTCAAGGATTTGAGCGTATAAATTCTACCGATGCTTCGATCAGCGGATACATCACTATATCGTTCTCTATAAACGGTACATGCTTGCGGTATTCGGCCACCCATTCTTCAAGGGCGGGCGATGTAGTGGCCGGACGGCGGAATTCGAGTGCCTGGGCGGCATTGAACAGCTCTATGGCCAGCACACGCTCGGTATTGTTTACCACTCGGGTAAGTTTTGTAGCCGAATTGGCACCCATCGACACGTGATCTTCCTGACCCTGCGACGAGGGAATGGTGTCGCAGCTGTTGGGCCAGCAATAGCCTTTGGACTGGTTGACGATAGATGCGGCTGTGTACTGCGGAATCATGAAGCCGCTATTCAGACCGGGTTTTGCCACCAGGAACGAGGGCAGCTCGCGTGTGCCGGATATAAGTTTGAATATGCGGCGCTCTGATATGCTGGACAGCTCGGTGAGAGCCACGGCCAGGAAGTCCATGGGCAGGGCTATAGGCTCGCCGTGGAAGTTTCCGGCCGATACTATCATGTCGAGTTCGGGGAATACGGTGGGATTGTCGGTAGGCGAATTGATTTCATTCTCAATTATACCGCGCACGTAGTTCAGGGTATCCTTGGCAGCGCCGTGTACCTGTGGCATGCAGCGGAATGAGTACGGGTCCTGAACGTGTTTTTTGGGACGTTTTATCAGTTCGCTGCCTGCGAGCCATTCGCTCACAGCCTTTGCGGTGTCAATCTGTCCCTGCTGGTGGCGTACCTCGTTGACGGGAGCGCAGAAGGGTTCTATGCGGCCGTCGTAGGCATCGAGCGAAAGCGCTCCGATTTTATCGGCAAGCGCGCTCAGACGTTCGGCGCGGATAAGGCTCCATACTGCGTGCGCGCTCATGAACTGGGTGCCGTTGAGCAGGGCAAGGCCTTCCTTTGACTGCAATGATATAGGCTCCCAACCCATTTCGGCAAGCACCTCGGCCGACTCTCGCAGCTGTCCCTTATATTCAACTTCGCCAAGGCCGATGAGCGGCAGCGACAGGCAGGCAAGCGGTGCAAGGTCGCCCGATGCTCCGAGCGAACCCTGCTGACATACACGCGGCAGGATATCGTTGTTGTAGAAGTCCACCAGTCTCTGGACGGTGATGAGCTGTACCCCCGAATTGCCGTAACTGAGCGACTGGATCTTGAGCAGAAGCATCAACTTCACTATCTCGGCCGGCACACGTTCACCTATATTGCATGCGTGCGACATCACCAGATTTTTCTGCAGGGCCGACAGCTGCTCACGGTCTATGCTGATATTGCACAATGAGCCAAAACCGGTGGTTATGCCGTAGATAGGCTCGGTGGCTGTAGCCATTTTATCGTCGAGATATTCGCGGCATGCGGTGATGAGCGATTTCGACCTGTCGCTGAGTTCGAGTTTGTAGCCTTCGCTTATGATTTCGTTGAGCCGGCTGATTGTCAGCCATTCGGGGGATATATGATGGACTTTCATTATAAGATTTGCTGAATTGAATTATGAATTAAAGAGTCGTCGGCAATATTGGGCAGAGTTACCTGAAGGCCGGGAGTGCGGGCCATCTCGCGCTTGATGGCATCAATGGCGCCGGGGTTGCGGCCCCATGAACGTCGGGCTATACCGTTGTTCACATCCCACAGCAGCATCTCGCGTATGCGGCGGTCGCATTCTTCCGAACCGTCAATCACCATGCCGAAGCCGCCGTTTACCACTTCGCCCCAGCCTACACCGCCGCCGTTGTGCAGCGATACCCAGGTGGCGCCGCGGAAGGCATCGCCTATTACGTTGTGCACGGCCATATCGGCGCAGAACTGCGAGCCGTCGGTGATGTTGCTTGTCTCACGATAAGGCGAATCGGTGCCCGACACATCGTGGTGGTCGCGTCCAAGGACTATCGGAGCCGAAATCACGCCGTCGCGTATGGCCTTGTTGAAGGCAAGCGCTATCTTGGCGCGTCCCTCGGCATCGGCATAGAGTATGCGGGCCTGCGAGCCTACCACCAGCTTGTTGGGTCCGGCCTCGCGTATCCAGTGCAGATTGTCGGCGAGCTGACCGTGTATGTCGTCGGGAGCTGTCTTGAGCATTTCTTCAAGTACATCGCCGGCTATGCGGTCGCTCTCGGCCAGGTCCTCGGGATTGCACGATGTGCATACCCAGCGGAAGGGGCCGAAACCATAGTCGAAGAAGCGCGGGCCCATAATAGCCTGTACGTACGACGGATAGCGGAACGAAAGGCCGTCGGCAGTCATAATATCCGCACCGGCTCGCGATGATTCAAGCAGGAAGGCATTGCCGTAGTCAAAGAAGTACATTCCGCGCTCGGCAAGGGTGTTGATGGCTGCCACCTGACGACGCAGCGACTCGCGCACGGCTTCCTTGAACTCTTCGGGCTTCTCGGCCATCATTGTCAGCGATTCCTCGTAGCTTAGGCCTGCGGGATAGTATCCGCCGGCCCACGGATTGTGGAGCGAGGTCTGGTCAGAGCCGAGGTCTACCTTCACGCCGCGCTCGGCAAGGCGTTCCCACAGGTCAACCACATTTCCGAGGTATGCAAACGACACGGCCTCACGGGCTTTCTGAGCTTCAACAGCACGGTCAATCAGAGCGTCGAGGTCGGTATATACCTCATCAACCCAGCCCTGTGCATGACGTTTTTCAACAGCCGAGGGATTGATTTCGGCTGTGATGCTCACCACGCCCGAGATTTTGGCAGCCTTGGGCTGTGCGCCCGACATGCCGCCGAGACCGGCCGAAACAAACAGCATACCGCCTATGTCGCCACCGCCGGCAAGCGAGCGGGCGGCGTTAAGCACGGTTATGGTTGTGCCATGCACTATGCCTTGCGGACCTATATACATATATGAGCCGGCAGTCATCTGGCCGTATTGCGACACACCGAGAGCATTGAAGCGTTCCCAGTCGTCGGGCTTGGAATAGTTGGGAATAACCATACCGTTGGTAACCACCACGCGCGGAGCGTCGGGATGCGACGGGAACAGCCCGAGCGGATGGCCCGAATACATCACCAGTGTCTGGTTGTCGGTCATCTCGCTGAGGTATTTCATAACAAGGCGATATTGCGCCCAGTTCTGGAATACGGCGCCGTTGCCACCGTAGGTTATGAGTTCGTGTGGATGCTGAGCCACAGCCGGGTCGAGGTTGTTCTGTATCATCATCATGATTGCAGCGGCCTGACGCGACTTTGCGGGATAATCGTCGATGGAACGCGCGTGCATAGCATAGTGCGGACGCAGACGATACATATATATACGACCGTACTCGGCGAGTTCGCGGGCAAACTCCGGAGCCAGTTCGGCATGCAGATGTGCGGGGAAGTAACGCAATGCGTTGCGCAGAGCCAGCTCCTTCTCGGCGGGAGTCAGTATATCCTTGCGCCGCGGCGCGTGGTTGACACTATGGTCATATTCGCGGGGGGCAGGCAGCGGATCAGGTATGCCGGCTGCGATGTCTTTTTTAAACTCTTCGAGGGTCATATTTATTTATCTATGATATTGTTTACGATATTGATGATGGAGTCCTTGCGGGCTGTTGACAGCTCGGCAATCTCCTTGGCCTTGGATGTCAGGCGCATGGCGGCGTCGCGGTCTTTGAGGCCGGCGGCATTGATGCGCACGTTGAGATATGCACCGTGAACGGCGGCATCGGCGGCCAAAGCGCCCACACCGGCATCGCTCACCGAATTGGGATTACCCTTGGAAGCCATGGCTTCGAGCAGCGGATATACGTCAAAGGCGGCTTCCATGGTGTGCAGGGGCACCTCTGTGGCGTAGAGTGTGGCGGCTTCGAGTGCATTGGCGCGGGACGCTTTTTCCTCTTCGGTTGACTTGGGCATGCCTATGGCTGCCATGATGCGGTTGAATGCGGCTGTGTCTTCGTCGACAAGAGCTCTAAGGGTGTCGAGCGAGCGACGACCCTGCTCGGCATAGTCTGAAAATTCTTTCCAGCGGTCGTCCCATCCGGGCTTGTGTGACGAGAGATTGGCCACCATGGTGCCGAGGGCTGCTGCAAGCGCACCCATATATGCCGAAATAGAGCCACCGCCGGGCGCAGGCGACTCGGATGCGGTTTCATCGGCAAAGTCCTTGCAAGTGAGGTCCACGAGCTTCTTCTCGCCCTTTTCCTCAGCTGCAAGCATGTATTCTATCACCTTTTCTTCGGGATTGAAAGGCTTAAGTTCGTCAAGGCCCATTGACTTTACGGCAATGCGCATGATTTCCTGCTCGGGCAGGCCGGTAGAGCGCTGCTGCTTGTGCAGGAAGTATTTGCCGGCCTCGATCAGCGCACGCTTGGGCACCAGGCCTACAATCTCGGTACCGGTGACACGAATGCCGCGGGCGGCGGCTGCACGGGTCACTTCGTCAAATGCCACATGCAGCGGAGCGAGGTTCATGTCGGTGATATTCATCGACACCTGTGCTATGCCGTATTCATCTATATACCATCCTATAGCCTTGGTGCCTTTGAGCGTACCGGGCTGCATGATGGTGTTTCCGTCCTTATCTTTCAGGGGTTTGCCTGTGAGCTTGCCGCCTTCGCGCATCGGACGGCCCTTCTCGCGCACGTCGAATGCTATGGCATTGGCGCGGCGGGTAGAGGTGGAATTGAGGTTGAAATTCACAGCGATAAGGAAGTCGCGGGCACCGATGGTGGTTGCGCCGGTACGCGCTGCGGCCTCGTCAAACGGACGATCGCCGAAGTCGGGACCTTTGCCGGGCTGATTCATCTTCTCGGGCAGAGCCTCGTACTCGCCGGCACGGCATACTGCAAGATTCTTGCGTTCGGGCACGAATGCGGCGGCTTCGTAGCAATAAGTGGGTATACCCAGCTCGTCGGCCACTTTCTTAGCCAGGCCGCGGGCCAGCTCGGCGCATTCTTCAAGGCTGATACCGCTGACGGGGATAAGCGGACACACATCGGTAGCGCCCATACGCGGATGAGCGCCGTGGTGTTGGCGCATATCAATAAGCTCTGCGGCTTTCTTTATTCCGGCAAAGGCTGCTTTCACCACCTCTTCGGGTTCTCCCACAAATGTAACGACGGTGCGGTTGGTGGCTTCACCGGGGTCCACATCAAGCAGTTTGACATTACCGGCTGCGATAATCGAATCAGTAATAGCGTCAATAATGGCGCGGTCGCGTCCCTCGCTGAAGTTGGGCACGCATTCTATCAGGCGTTTTTCCATGTATATAAGATTGTTAGAGTTCAATCCGAAATAAGAGTTCCCGACGTTCAAAAACAGTTATAAAACCAATCTGCCCACAAACGCGGCAAGCATGGTTGCACTTGGGGGCGCATAACGGCGGGACTCTTTGGCAAAGTTAATCACTTTTAATTAAAAAAGCAACATGGATAAAACTATGTTAATAAAAAAATTGAAATTATTTTTTGAAATATTTGTGCGGGTGGAGGAATTTTTGTAATTTTGCGGACGTTTTGTGGCTCATCCTTGAAAGTTGTGGAGAAAGATGCACTCCAACGACGATATGAGACCTGCGATGGACGCCGCCGACACTTTTTTTTTAACAAAGAAGAAAACAAAAGATAAACCGTACAAAGCCATGTCAAAGATTTGTCAAATTACCGGCAAAAAAGCGATTGTGGGCAACAATGTATCACACTCAAAGCGTCGCACCAAGCGCAAATTCAATGTCAATCTCTTCAACAAGAAGTTCTTCTGGGTTGAGGAAGGCATCTGGATTTCTCTTACTATTTCTGCCGCCGGTCTTCGTACCATCAACAAAATCGGCCTTAACGCCGCTATGATCCAGGCAGCCGAAAAAGGATACCTCACAGAAAAAGACATTAAAATTTTAGGATTCTAACCAACTATGGCAAAGAAAGCTAAAGGTAATCGCGTTCAGGTGATTCTCGAATGCACCGAACACAAGGCCAGCGGTATGCCCGGTACCTCACGTTATATCACTACCAAAAACCGCAAGAATACAACCGAACGTCTTGAGCTCAAGAAATACAATCCCATCCTCAAGCGTGTAACTGTTCACAAAGAAATTAAATAATACCTCTGAGATATGGCAAAGAAAACCGTTGCATCACTTCAGAAGGGCGAAGGCCGTACCTACTCTAAGGTAATCAAAATGGTGAAGTCGCCCAAAACCGGTGCTTACATTTTCAAAGAAGAAATGGTTCCTAACGACGCCGTTAAGGACGCACTTAAATAAGCTCCACAAAACATTACTACCATACCAACCCGCCCTTGTTTTTCATGGGCGGGTTGTTTATTTGGTTTCGTCTAATCGGGGAAGCACGCCTTGCCTCCCTCGGTTTCAAACATTTTTTCTACTTTTTTATAGTTTTTACTATATTTTGTGACTGTCGTTTATTGACAAGTGCATTTTTTTGAGTAAGTTTGCACCGATGAAGAGATTTTTGTTCATTTTAATGATTTTAGTAGCGTCGGTAGGCAGCAATGCTCAGATCAACACCGACCAGGTGCTCCGTGTAGGCCAGAATGCCCTGTACTTTGAAGACTACATGGTGTCGATTCAGTATTTCAACAGAGTTATCCAAGCCAAGCCATACCTCGCACAGCCTTACTTCTTCCGTGCAATAGCAAAACTGAATCTTGAAGATTATACCGGTGCCGAACAAGACGCCGCCAAAGCTATTGAACTGAACCCCTACCTCACCGATGCTTGGGAAGTGCGCGGCGTGGCACGTCAGAACCTCGGCCGCAACGAAGGCGCCATCGAGGACTACAAGCACGCCCTAAAGCTATTGCCGCGCAACAGGCAGCTCATGTTCAACATGGCTCTCGCACAGCAGGATGTGAACAATCTGCACGAAGCCGACTCCACATTCAACGAACTGCTCAAATTCTATCCCGGATTTGACTCGGGATACCTTGGCCGCGCACGTCTGCGACTGGAACAGTCTGACACCGTAAACGCCATTGCCGACATCGACAAGGCCCTTAGCATAAACAAAAATGCCATAAACGCCTACATCATGCGAGCCGACATAGCCATAAACCGGGGCGACAGCCTTGAACGCGCCGTAGCCGACATGAACGAGGCTATACGTCTGCAGCCCCACATGGCCGGACTGTACGTGAACCGCGCTTATCTGCGCTACCGCCTTGATGACTTCTTCGGCGCTATGGCCGACTATGACTATGCAATAGAACTCGACCCCATCAACGAAACCGCCATCTTCAACCGCTCGCTGCTTGAGATGGAGACTGCCGCCAACGACAAGGCTCTTGTAGACCTCGACCGCATAATCTCGCTCAATCCCGACAACACCCGCGCATATTATAACCGAGCCATTGTCAACAGCCTGAAAGGACGCAACAAAGAGGCTATCGAGGATATCACCAGAGTTTCTGAAGCCGTTCCCGACCTGCCCGACCCCTACTTCATGCGCAGCCAGTTCTACTATGCAATGGGAAATATGGCGAGCGCCGAACGCGACTACAACAAGGGGTTGGCTCTGTCAAAGAAGGCTCAGAGCTTAAAGGACGACTTCAATCCCGGTATGATTACGCCGGCCAACGATGCCGCCTCGCGCAACGACAACAACAATACCAACAAGAATCCGCAGCTCGGCCAGACTCCCGAGGCCAGCGAGGAAGCCGCACGCCGATTCGCCACTTTGCTCACTGTGAACGACAACGCCGAGATACACGAGGAATACAACAACTCGGCCATTCGCGGCAAGATACAGGACCGCAAGCTCAACATCGAACCCGAACCGTGGATTGAGCTGGCATACTACGCTTCGTCGTCAGAACTTCGCCCGAACACATATTATATTAAGGAAGTCGATGATCTCAACGCCACCCGAGTGCTGAGATTCACCATACGTGTCACACCGGAGATACCTACCCTCGACGAATCGAGCACCGCCAAACATCTGCAGTCTATCGAGTATTACAATTCATACATTGCCTCGCACGCTCCGCGCGCCATCGACTACATAGGCCGTGCCATGGACTTCATGACCGTGCACGACTACTCCTCGGCCTTGCGCGATATCGACCGCGCCATAGCCCTGACACCCGACATTGCCGTGGCATACCTGATGAGAGCGCAGGCCGGATACCACAACTGGCAACTTGAGAAGAAGAAACCTGCAACCCGGGACGGAGCGGCGATAGACAAGATGGATTCGATGACAGCAGCCACTCTCAGCCGTAAGGCCACAGACGACATCCTGGCCGACCTCGACAAGGCTCTGGAGCTATCGCCCTCAATGGCTGAAGCTTGGTATAACAAGGCCGTGACCTACATAGCCACCGAAGACTATACCTCGGCACTGGCCGCCCTAAACCGCACCATAGAACTGAAACCCGAAATGGGCGAGGCTTTCTACAACCGCGGATTCGTGTATCTGCGTCTTGGAAACGAACGACTTGGCATTGCCGATCTCTCGCGGGCCGGACAGCTCGGTATTCTTCCGGCATACAACCTCATAAAGAGAATATCCAGGTAATAACTTAACTGAATACATCCAAACTAACTCTCAAAACCTGATACGATGTTCAACAATCAAGATTTAGAGCAACTCACAGCTCACGGCATCAGCCTTAACACAGCCGAATCTCAAATGGCCCGTTTTGCCGACGGATTCCCGTTTTTAAAACTTGCAGGCAGCGCAACAGTCGGCAAAGGCATCTGCAAACTTGATGCCGACAGCGAAGACAAGGCAATAGCCCGCTGGCAGCAATATCTTGCCGATGGCGGCGAGGTTGCCAAATTCGTACCGGCCTCGGGTGCGGCTTCCCGCATGTTCAAGGCTCTGTTCTCATTTGTCAACGGCGACGAAGACACAGCCAAGGAAGGCAGCCCGGTGGCAGCACTGCTCGCCAATCTTAAGAATCTTCCGTTTATCAACGAGCTCAACGCCACTACCGTAAAGCTCTACGGCATGCCGGCCGATGCCCTGCTTGCCGCCGGCCGCCAGAAAGAAATCATCAGTGCGATCATAGGTAACGAAGGCATGAACTACGGCGCTCTGCCCAAGGCCATGCTCACTTTCCATAAATATGAAAACGGCGATACACGCACACCGCTTGAAGAACATCTTGCCGAAGGCGCACAGACTGCGGCTACCAACGGTAAGGTGAATCTGCATTTCACCGTATCGGCCGACCACCGCAAGCTCTTTGAGGACAAAATCAAAGAAGTGCAAAAGGGCATGGAAGACAGCTATGGCGTGAAGTACGATATCTCACTGTCTGAACAGAAACCTTCGACCGACACCCTCGCCGCCACCCTCGACAACAAGCCTTTCCGCACCGACGACGGCAAGCTCGTGTTCCGCCCCGGCGGTCACGGTGCCCTCATCGCCAATCTCGGCGACATGGACTCGGCCGTGGTATTCATAAAGAACATCGACAATGTGGTTCCCGACTCGCTCCGCCAGTCAACCGTGCGCTACAAACAGGTGCTTGCCGGCACACTCATCCTCGCGCACGACAAGATTGCATATTATCTTGACATGCTGCATCAGGGTTGCTACAGCGCCGACGACCTCAAGGATATGGTTGAATTCATGCGCACCACCCTGTGCACCGAATCACCGCTCTTCGACTCGCTCAGCGAATCAGAACTCGCCGACTATCTCGAAAAGAAGTTCAACCGCCCGGTAAGGGTATGCGGCATGGTACGCAACGACGGCGAACCCGGTGGCGGCCCGTTCATAGCAGCAAACGCCGACGGCTCGGTTTCACCGCAGATTCTCGAATCAACCCAGATCGACACTGCCAACGACGCATACATGGCCATGATGAATTCGGCCACTCACTTCAATCCCGTAGACCTCGTATGCTACATCAAGGATTATAAAGGCGACCGATTTGACCTCACCGACTACATAGACCACAACACAGGCTTCATCTCATCTAAATCGCTCGGAGGCAAAGACCTGCGTGCTCTCGAACTGCCCGGCCTGTGGAACGGTGCCATGAGCGACTGGAATACAATCTTTGTGGAAGTTCCGTCGTCGACTTTCAACCCCGTGAAGACCGTCAACGACCTTCTGCGTCCCGCCCACCAGGCTTAATTACCATCAGGCTTAATTAAATCACATGAAACCCCGGCGACAGTCAAACTTTGAATTGCTGCGTATCATAAGCATGCTTATGGTGCTGGCAGTGCATATAGATGGCGCGTCGCTGGGGCTTCCTGACCTCAGAGGCAACCTGTGGGCCCTCGACAGCCGCTCGGCATGGCAACTCGCAGTGGAATCGCTCACCATAGTGGGCGTGAACTGCTTCACACTCATCTCAGGATATTTCGGAATCAGGCTCAGAATCAAGAGCGTATTCTCATACCTGTTTCAGTGCATGTTCTATGCCGTGGGGCTTTATGCTCTGCTATTGGTTGTAAAGCCGTCAGCGGGCAGCATCGACGGTTTGCTCGAAAGCTTCATGGTGCTCACCCACACCGACCTGTGGTATGTACCGGCTTATTTCGGACTGATGCTGCTCAGCCCATTCCTCAACATAGCTGCCGACACTTTGGGCAAAAGGCAATCGGGCTGCATACTACTGGCATTCATCATATTCAATGTATGGTGCGGGTGGCTGTGGGGCGGCAGTTTCAACCCCACAGGCTACACCTTGGTACAACTGATAATGATGTATCTCACAGGCCGATTTATCAGCGTATGCGACTTTGATACGCTCAGCATCAGACGTCCGGCGCTTACCTTTGGCACGGCATATCTGCTCTCGGCCGCCGCTGTTATGCTCTCGGCCATTTACAACCTGCCCAAAGCATTTGCATACAACTCACCGCTTGTAATAGCCGAATCAATCCTGCTGTTCCTCACATTCAGGTTCATACGTATAGAATCGCGAACCATAAACTATGTGGCCCGGTCGGCATTTGCTGTTTACCTCATCCACAAGCAGCCCCAGATTTTCGGCGGAATAATGAAGCCGGCCGTCATAGAGGCATGGCGCGGATTATCCACCGCCGTCTTCAGCCTGTTTGCAATAGCGCTCATGGCAGCAATCTACTCAGCAGCTATGGCAGTAGACATAGCAAGACGGTTTCTTGATGTTAAAATATGTAAATTATTCAATACGCCCTCCGCGATTCACTCTTTTTTTCGTAACTTTGCACGTTAAATGACAAATATGCGCAAATTCATCATACTCTCTATACTCACTTTTCTCCTTTGCTCCTGCGGCGAATATCAGAAAGCACTCAAGAGCACAGACTATAACTATAAATTTGAATACGCCAAACAAGCCTTTGACCGCAAGCAGTATGTGCAGGCGGCAACACTGTTTAAAGACTGTTCAACCGTATTCAAAGGCACTGACAAGGCCGAGGAAGCCATGTATCTCCTTGCCATGAGCAATTATGAGAACAAGGATTACATCAGCTCAGGCGCATATTTCAAGACATACTACCAGCGCTATCCCAAAGGCAAATTCGTAGAACCCGCACGATTCTACTGCGGCTACGGATACTACCTCGACTCGCCCGACCCGCAGCTCGACCAGACACCCACCATCAAGGGTATAGAAGAGTTGCAGGCATTCCTCGATTATTTTCCCAAGAGCGACAAGGTGGCGCAGGCTCAGAACGCCATATTTGAGTTGCAGGACAAGCTCACTCTCAAGCAGCTGCAGAACGCCCAGCTGTACTACAACCTGGGCACCTACATGGGCAACAACTACGAAAGCTGCGTGATTGTAGCACAAAACGCCGTGCGCGACTATCCCTATTCAAAATACAAGGAAGACCTCGAAATGCTGATTCTTAAAGCCAAGTTCCAGGAGGCCGACCTCAGTATCGACGAACGCAAGCAGGACCGTTTCCGCGAAGTGGCCGATGAATACTACTCATTCATCAACAACTATCCGGATTCGCCATACAAATCAGAGGCCGAGAACATTTACAATATCGCCCGAAAGTACATTCAGGAATAAAAAGATTATAATTGATACAACATAAAGCTATGGACTACAAGAAATCCAACGCACCGCTCAACACCGTAACACGCGACCTTGTTGAACTCGCAGAACCCACAGGCAATATTTACGAAACCGTATGTATCATGGGCAAGCGCGCAAATCAGATTGCAGCCGAAATGCGCCACGACCTTGAAAAAAAGCTTCAGGAATTCGCATCGCTCAACGATTCACTTGAAGAAGTAAGCGAGAACAGAGAACAGATCGAAATCTCACGTTACTACGAAAAACTTCCCAAGCCCACTCTCATCGCGACTCAGGAATACATCGACGGTAAGCTCTACTACCGCAATCCCTCAAAGGATCGTTCAAACCTCAACTAATCAACGCAAATACACGAAAAAACAGCGGCATGGCTCATTGCCATATCAATTTTTTTTCGTAAATTTGCACCCGAAATCAAAATATTTTACTAACTACTTAAATTTATCTAAAGAATGCACTTAAATTCTGAAGAAAAAGTACAGATCTTCGAGAAGTACGGTAAGGGCAAGACTGACACTGGCTCACCTGAAGCACAGATTGCATTATTCTCGGTCCGTATCGCTCATTTGACTCAGCACCTTAAGTCAAATCACAAGGATCATACAACAGAGCGCGCTCTTAAGATGCTCGTAGGTAAGCGTCGTCGTCTTCTCGACTACCTCAAGAAGAAGGACATCAACCGCTACCGCGATATCATCGCCCAGAAAGAGCTTGGTATCCGCAAGTAAGCCTCGAGCTCGCTTAACGATTACAACAATCGGGTTGCTCTCTTTTGCGAGCAACCCGATTTGTTTTTTAAACTCTAAGCCCTGATTAAACCTTTACCCCTGTTTGAATGTCTTATTAGCATAACTATTTTATCAAACGCAGTATGAAAATTATCAACTTAATCACGACTCTCACTCTCATGGCTACAATAAGTTCTTGTTCTGTTTTGAATTCAAACAAGAAAAAAGACAATACCATAAGCGGTGGTGAGGCCACACGTGTGGAAACAACCACTCCGCAGCCCGGAAAGCAGGAAACAACTTCCGCCGGAAATCAAGCCCAGACAACTCCCGACAAGACAGCCCAGGCAAAAACCATATCTGACTTCGACAGCCGTATCGGTGGAGAATGGACCATTATACAGGTAGGTAAAATCAGCATAGACCGCGACGAAAATATGCCCTACGTTATTTTCGAGCCTTCAAAGCATCGTTTCTATGCCTCTAACGGATGCAACACTCTCAACGGTTCATACACTGTAGACAGCCTGCAGCAGATATCATTCCACAACGTGCTGTCAACCCTGCGCGCTTGCCCCGATGTGGAATACGAGACCGCTATCAATGCCTTGATTTCAGAGAATCCCGTACGCATCAAATTCAGCGAAATAGGCTCTGAATCGTTCATCGACTTCCTCAACAAGGACGGTCAGTCGGCAATGCGTATGCGCCGCGGTAATCTTGAATACCTCAACGGCCAGTGGGACGTGGAGTCAATCAACGGACTCAAGCAGCTCGATACTCCCGCAAGCATTTTCTTTGACATCACCGAGCTGAAACTCCACGGCAACACCGGTTGCAACATCGTTAACGGCGACATTTATCTGGATCATCGCCGCCCCAACTCGGTTGATTTCAACAATATGATGACAACCCGCATGGCTTGCCCCTACGAAACCCAACAGACCGCCATGCTCGTGGCTCTTGAAGAATGCGCCTCGGCCATCAACGACGGTGCCGACAAGGTGATACTGCTCAACAGCGAAGGCAAGATTCTTATGACTCTTAAAAAAGCTGACCACGTGTACGAGGACTAACGCATACAATAAAACAGAAATCCCGCATCTGCCAATCGGCCGGTGCGGGATTTCTGTTTCAGTTCAAAACCTGAACTGAATAGTGGCAAGTATATTTCGCTGCCGTATGCGGAATGAACGTTCCGACCGTGAGAGAGTACCGTAGGTTACATATTGGTAATATCGCTTGTTGAGCAGGTTGTTTGCCGTAAGCGACAGTCGCACCTTATTGCTTACATGCCACGCAGCCGAGGCATCGAGCAGAACAAGGTTCTCGGTATTGCCTTCAGGAAATTTGGTAAGAAAATGCTCTGCGCCACAAGTGAATTGCCAACGGTCGTGAGGTATTATGGTTGCGTAAAATTTCTGATTGAATGAATGGGTAAAATTGTCAATATTTCCGATTTTCAACTGTGAGAATCCATAATCTGCGTCATAGTTCACAGAAAGCCACTTGCACAGACTTCCCCTGAAATAGGGCTTAACTGTAACAGTCTGTTGACTGTAATCTTCCACTATGTTGTCGCGCATTGATGAAGCCGAGCTTGTTGACGCGCTCACATCGCAACCCACTACCATGCGGCTGTGGCCAAGCCCCTTGCTCACACCTCCGCTTACATACCATGAATTGCGGTCAGAAAGCATGTCACAATATGTTGATATGATGAAATCTTCAATAAACAGCTGGTTTGACATAAATGAACTGCGGCTGTAATTGTATGTGATTGAGACGTTGGCAAAGAAGGATGTAAGAGGGTTGCGGTATTTATAGCTTGCCGTGGCAGCTGCATTTTGCGAATACCGGTCAATATCCTTGGCTATGAAAATATTGCGGTAGTCCGACATCACGGGCACATCTATATTCATATAAGCCAGAGGTGAGCCGAGCTGATATGAAAGCGATGCCGAAAGCTCGCTTTTGGCCGAAGTCTTCTTGCGTACATAAACTCTCGGGAAGATATTAATATAGTCATGTCGTTTGTTTACACTATAATGAAGCCATTTGGTCTGTATCTTGGCCGACATCAGCCATCCGTTGCGTTCGTAGTCGAGCTGCGGGGTGGCATATAGATTTGAGAGAAATGTATCGAAATGTTGTGAATTGTCAAAATCTCCCATTCCTGTCAAAGAAAGATTCATGCGATGATAATTCAGATCAATACCACCGTTGAGATAGAATTTCCAGAAACGGCCCAACGTGCCCCAGCGCGATTCGGTGGTGCTTCGTAAATCAGTCGCACCTACATTTTGAACCGCATTTTCCTCGCCATTTACAAACAGTCTGTCGGGTCTGTGCGAGAACGAGTTTCGCGAAGTAAGCTCAAAAAGTTTCTTGTCATTGCGCTTCACGAGCTTGAGGTCGTTGCAAGCCTGCATATTGCGTCGCTGTATACGCTGGTCAAGGTCAAAAGAGCCGGTAATTGCTGAGTGTGATTTTTCCCAAACACCATTTACAGTAAACTTGTCTTTCAGAAAATATCCGCGCTTGTTTATCTGCAAGTTAAACTGAGCCGACACATCGTGGCTCTGTGTGCGGAGACTGTTGTTTTGAATAAACTCAGGGATTGTCGGGCTGAAATAATCTGTCCGTAATCCTGAGTTATAATCGAGTCTGTCGCCCACATAATTGAGTTTGAATCGTATCGAAGTATCGCCACGTGTCAGGGCAGTTATTGAGTTTGCAATCCACGAGAGGTTATCACGCGTACGCTTCTCGTTGAGCGGAGAGTTCACAATATCGGCGGCAATATATTCGGGCCATAACGACTCTGAATAGCCGGTGAAAGATATATCGCTGAAATCATGTTCCATGATCTGTTCCTCCGGATTCCAGCCCGTGTTGCCGCCGCGCAGAGTCAGTATGTTATTGATTTTTGGAGCAATACGCATGGCGTACAACGAGCCGTCGTAGAGCCACGGCTGCGCCCCGCTGCCGGCCTTGGCAACCCCTACCCACTTGCCTTTGGCGCCCTCGTTGAGCTTGATATTGATACCTGCTTCCTCCGGAAAGTCAATCCCTTCAAGAGCCTTTACGGGCTGATGATTCTCCATTACTTCAACCGACTTAACATCCTTGTGCGAGATATTGTTGGTGGCCAATCCATACTGGCCGCCGAGAAAATCATCGCCATCAATATAGAATTTATTGATGGGCTTTCCCTGATACTTTATTGTACCGTCCTCCTCCACCTTGATGCCCGGCAGACGCTTGATAACGTCTATTATGGCATTATCGGTGGCATTGGCATAGCGTGCTACGTTGAACACGAGTGTATCGCCCCGGGCATATATGTCGGGAGCTTCAATTATAACATCCTTCAGTACAGTGGCTTTGGGGTAAATCGCCACAGTACTTGCAAAGTCGTGATCGACCGGAAATTTCAATGATTCATACCCCATACGGCGGAATGAAATTGAATCGGTAGCGGCAGAAATCCTGATTTTGAAAACACCGTTTGCATCCGACGAGGCAAACGCTGTGGCTTTACCACGGCTGTCGAGAGCCTGCACCACCACACCCGATACCGGTTGACGGGTTTCTCCATCAACAATGGTTCCGGTTGCCATTTCGGGGACTGCCGCCACGCTTGACAGCAGTCCGAGAAAAAGGCATAGTATAAAAAAGCATTGTCTGTTCATTTTGTCCAATCGCGTTCGATGTAATCAAATGTCAGTTCCATAGGGTCGTAAGCATCGAGCATCGGGTTGCCGTTTTCGTCAGAGACAGTTATATGTCCGTGGCCTCCCGCTTCATAATAAGCGTATGGATTTACGTCATAGCGGTGTTTTGCATCATAATATTTTGCGCGGGATGTTGCGTTATATGGAACCTTATACATGGTTATAGGGCGGTCGGCTTTGGACTTTATACCTATAAGCTCAAATCTGTAGTGACCGTCATTATCCTCGGCTTTCATAATCAGGCCCGGCAGACCGTGCAGCTTCCACGGGCCTTCCATCAGAGGAATTTCATCGGTATAGAAGGCAGTCCACCGGCGACCGCGGAAGTTGCATACCGCCGAACGGCATTCATAGCCCAGTATGTTGATCACACTGTCGGTCAGCTCCCACTCGAGCGTGGGCATCTCTTCCTCGTAGCGGAACCAATCCATACAGATTTTCTCAGTATGCGTCAGCTTTCCCTCAGGGTAGTTCTTGAAGATAGTCATGAACTCTCCGTTGTCCAGCTTCCCGTCCATGGCAGCTTCCGCCACCTGTTCCGGAGTTATGCTCATCAGTATCGAGTCTACCGTGAGATTCTTGTAGCTGGAGAATTTCGACATACCGTTGGCAGCTATTTGCAGAAGCATCTGATCTGCTGTGTAGTTGTCTTTCAGCTGCCCTGTAGTGTCGTTGCACCACGAATATTCGTAGACAAACTCCATGGTCTCAGGAGCGATGGTCTCGGTTTCGGGTACATTATGTTGGAGAATGCTGAGAGTGCGTCGCATTACTCTTGCCGATACGGCCACAGCCAATGAGGAAATAGCCAGGATGATGATTAGTGATTTTTTCATTGCAAATTCTGTTTTTGGTTTGTGCTGCAAAGTTACAACCGCCCCTCACCTCACAACGAAAATAATCATTACTCAAAGATTATGGAATTATTACTAAATTATTACTGTCAGCAAAATAGACGTCGCCGGCAGCGTTTTATCACATAATTATATATAAATTTGCATCATGGAAAAGAAGATAAAGATACTCTACATACTCTCTATAGCAGCCATACTTGCCTTCCTCGTCATGCAGGTATATTGGCTGTATGGTCGCTATGAATATTCTATATCTGAATATGAGAATATTTCGTGCGAGAAGATTTCAAAAGCCATTGTCGAGTATAATAATGAAAGAGCAAAACATTCAGCCGTAAAGAAGATAGCCCGTACCCAGTCGTCATATCAGATGAACACCGATATTGACTCTGTCGGAATCCGGCGACGTACGGTATCTATAACCACAAAAGAAATTGATGGCCGTAAGATTTTAGGTATATCCGAGAAACGAGACCTTACGCCCGAAGAAATGAAGACACTCCAGGATCTGATTCTCGACTCACTTGATATGGTTGATGAAAAGGTTGCCACAGTCGATGCTTCGACTGCTCCCTCCGACGGTATTGCATGGAACGCCATGAGGAATTTCGACAATGAGATACAATCGCCTTTCACTACCGAGGGGATAGACTCTATATTAAGGATGAACAATCTCAATGCCGAAATCACTTTGATTTTGCAGGACAGCGTGACATGGGAGCCGATCACCATACGCCATTCATCTGTAATCTCACCCCGCTTCAAGGTCATCACCCCTTATTCCGAACTCGAAAGGAAAGCGGTTGTGATTGAATGCGAAATCCCACGCTCAGAAATATTACGCAACATGGGATGGACATTGGCATTGGCTTTTATTCTCTCTGTATTCCTGATTATTTGTTTGCTGTGGCAGATAAAGACCATAGTCAAACTCACACGACTTGACAAGATGCGCAACTCGTTCATAACCACGATGATTCATGAGCTTAAACGTCCTATCTCCACTCTCAAGATGTGTGTTTCGGGAATAGACAACGACAAGCTGATGGAGGATGACCGGCTGCGACATGAACTTACAGCCGAAACCCGTATAGCTCTCGACAATCTTTCGGCCTACTTCTCAAAACTGCGCGACATAACATTCAATAATGTGGAGCAAATTCCGTTGAATGTAACTGCCTTTAACCTCTCTAATATGGTTGACGGAATATTGAAGTCTGTTGCAATACCAAGCACAAAGCGTGTTACGTTTGAGAACGACATCGCCGGGGATATGGAAATTTCAGCCGACCCTTCTCACTTGACCAATATCATCACCAATCTGATTGAGAATGCACTGAAATACTCGGGCGAGGATGTTGTTGTAAGGATAAATTCAGAGTCAACGCCCGAGGGCGTGAAGATAAACGTTGCCGACAACGGCAATGGCATATCTGCCGCCGACCGCAGCCGCATATTCAACCGTTTCTACCGTGGCAAGGCATCTGCTACCGACATCCCGGGCATGGGGCTTGGCCTTTCATACGTAAAACTGCTCGTAGATGCCCACGGAGGTGAAATCTCGGTGGAAAGCTCTGAAGGCATCGGCTCTGTATTCACCATAAAACTGCCGCAATGAAAAAGATACTGCTTGTTGACGATGATCTGAAGAACTCCATGCTGCTCAGACGCTTCATTGAGGCCGAGGGGTATGAGGTGACTTATGCGCCAAATGGAAAAGTTGGACTGGAACTATACCGCGAGATTAATCCTGACTTGATTTTGCTCGACATAAACATGCCCGAGATGAACGGATTTGAGGTGGCGCAAGCAATACGCCGTACCGATCGCCGTGTGATTATCTTCTTTCTCACCGACCGTACCGACAAGGTAGACCGTCTGTATGGATTCAAACTAAAAGGCAACGATTATATACCCAAACCATTCTATCCCGAAGAACTGATAGCCAAAATCAACGAACGGTTTGAGAGCGACATCACTTCGCAGGATATTGAGTATCAATTAGGTCAAACCGTTTTCAGACCAAATCTCGCGTCACTGACATATAATGGCGAGACGCACTCGCTGTCAGTACGCCAGACCGAGATTCTGGCTATTCTGGCCGAGAATTCCGGCAAAGTTGTCGACCGCGACACTATCCTCAACGCCGTGTGGGGCGACAGCAGCTATGCCAACTCTCTGGCCCTCAACGTACAGATAAGCTACATACGCAAGCTGTTGGCAGACCCGTCGGTCACCATAAGCTCCATAAAGAAAAAGGGTTACATACTGTCTTGACACCGTACACAAAGCAAAAAGAGCTGTCTGCATGGACAGCTCTTTTTGCTTTGTGTAGCGAATCAGGGAATCGAACCCTGGTCTCCACCGTGAGAGGGTGGCGTGCTAGGCCACTACACTAAATCGCCTTTTTGTAGATGCAAAGTTAGCCACTTTTGTGGGCTCTTCCAAATTTTACATCTACTTTTTTTGTTAAAAATTTTAAACTGAGGTCAGTCAAATTTATATATCATTAATTTACAATCACTTTGCTCGGGTTATAATTCCTTCACCAAGAAGTATTTTCTGCTCCTTGTACAAGTGTCCCACGGCTTTTTTGAAGTCTTTTTTAGAGCAATGGAATACCTCGCGTATCTCGTCGGGAGTTGAAGCATCGGTTATGTGCAGTTCTCCGCCTGCGGCATCAATGGCTTCAAGAATGCGCTCGCTCAGGTCGCCCACGCGCTTCACAGCCTTGTCTGACAGGGTAAGGTCTATCTTGCAGTCCTCGCGTACAGATTTGACGAAAGCGGTGACAGTAGATTCAATCTCAAGGGGTTGAAATATCTCATTATCGTAAATCATGCCCCAGTGGCAGTTATCCACTATGGCACGGTAGCCTATGGGAGTATGTTCAACTATGAGAGCTCTCACTTTCTGTCCGGGGCGGTATTCAGGGATTGTGTTGCCCACATAATGCTCTATCTTGGCCGTGGCTACCACCCTCTTGCTCACATCGTCGAGATAAACGTATACAAGATATATTCCGCCCTGCTTCATGCGCGATTTCTGCTGTGAATACGGCACCAGCAGATCTTTGCCAGAGATGCCCCAGTCAAGGAATGCTCCGGCCGAGTTGACATCAGATACCTGTAGGTAAGCAAACTCGCCCACAGTGGCATACGGCACCTCGGTGGTGGCTATCAGGCGGTCTTCAGAGTCGGTATATACAAATACCTCTATTTCGTCGTCAACGCCCTTGTCTTCGGGCATATACTTGCGGGGGAGCAATATCTCACGGCCGTCGTCGGTAGCAAGATAGTATCCGAAATCAACCTCGCGTGATACTTTCAATGTGTTATATTTTCCTATTTTAAGCATAGTCAGTTATGTTTTAAACTACAAAGAAAACACTTTTCTACCAATATTTGATTATCTTTGCAAAAAAATTTGATTCTAAAGTGTTATTTCTCGTATGGAAGGCATAGAACTGATAAAAAAACATTTTCCGGGTCTGTCGGAGCTTCAGCTTAAACAATTTGCCATGATGGGCGAGCTGTACCCTGAGTGGAATGCAAACATCAATGTTATCTCGCGCAAGGATATAGCCAATCTGTATCCCAACCACATACTGCATTCGCTGGTTATAGCTTCGTTTCTCAAGGAACTGACACCCGGCACCAGATTTATGGACCTGGGTACCGGCGGCGGCTTCCCCGGCATACCATTGGCTGTGATGTATCCCGATTGTAAATTCCATCTCATCGACCGCATAGCCAAGAAGCTTAAGGTGGCGGCTGATATAGCAGAAAAAATCGGTCTTGAAAATGTCACCTTCCAGCACGGCGATGTAGGCGAGTGCCATCAGAAGTACGACTACGTGGTGAGCCGCGCCGTTATGCCACTCGACAAGCTCGTTAAGCTCATATCGCACAACATAGCTCAGGCAACTCCCGAAGGCAATACGTATTCCAACGGACTGATATGCCTTAAGGGTGGCGACCTGTCGGCCGAATCGGCCGGTGTGCGCCTTCCTGTGATAGAATTTAATGTAGATGAATTTATAAACGAGCCTTTCTTCGACACAAAGAAGCTCGTATATGTTCCATTTTCTAAATAAACAGAACTATGCTTAGAATCAAACAATTCATATTCAACGATTTCGGTGAATGCACCTATCTTGTGACAGATGAAGCTACACTCGAAGCCATAGTTGTAGACCCGGGCATGGCATCGCCTGCCGAAATCAAACGATTTGACGACTTTATCTCTGAAAACCATATCAAGATAAAAGAAATAGTGAACACCCATCTGCACATTGACCACTGCTTCGGTGCAAATTATGTGAAGGATAAATACGGTGTACCGGTTGCCGCACACATCAACGATGCCACACTGGGCGACAATATCGCCGCCCAGGCACGCATGTTCGGCATACGCGGTGAGCATGCCAATGTTATGATTGACGCACCGCTGGCCGAGGGCGACACCATAGAAATAGGCAAGGAAAAACTGCAGGTGATACACACCCCCGGCCATACACAGGGCGGAATATGCCTGTACAGCCCCGAGGGCAAGTTCCTCATATCGGGCGATACTCTGTTCAAAGGCACCATAGGCCGCACCGACCACCCCGGAGGCAACCACTCGCAGTTGGTTGAAAGTGTCAACAACAAGTTGCTCAACACGCTCCCCGACGATACACTGGTACTGTCCGGACATGGCGAGGCCACTACCATAGGCCACGAAAAACAGACAAACCCCTTCAAGTGGTAACCGACGCTTTTTCTCCCATTCGGTCGAAGCTACTTCGTGGTCGAGGTCCCTCTAGCATCAGCTGCAAAAAATCACTTACCACAACTCTTTTTCGCTATCAATGGGCAGTGTATTGCGAATATTTTCAGCACATTAACATCTTGACTATTGTTTTATTTGTTATAATGTTGTAACTTTGTACACATTAATACTTTAAGATATGGCAATGACTATTAAAACTACCCCTGAACTTTGGGGCGAAGATGCACGGAGCTTCATTAAAGAAGCGGAGCGCAATGGCAAATTGCCGACACCTAAACTTACAGAAGCTCAACGTAAGATTGTCTCCGATATGTGGGAGAGCGTTAAAAATACCGTATTCCCTCCCCGTAAGGATTAAGAGCTTATTTAAAAACAAGCTCTAAGATGGATAAATTCAGCCTCGTTGAGAAATCCTTTATGGTGAGTTATACTAAGGAGGTCGCAGATTACTGTGCCCCCTTTTGTTGTGGAGATAAGGATTTGGACGAGTTTTTCAAATATGATGTTTTTCTCTACGAAAAAGAGTTATTGAGCAAGGCGTTCTGTTGGATTAGCAAAGAAAATCCCCGTGAAATCGTGGCTATTGCTACTTTATCTTTTGATGGTATAAAGGCCAACACTCTCGATAATTCTTCGCGCAATGCTCTCCAACGCAAGATACCATACAAAAAGCATCATCGCAGTTATCCGGCAGTCCTTATCGGTCGCTTGGGTGTTAACTCAAAATATCAAGGTCAAGGATTGAATATCGGCACACAGATTATGAATGTGCTGAAACATTCATTCGTTGACGAGAACAATAAAGCTGCTTGCAGATATATGCTTGTCGATGCCTACAATGCTGAGCCTACCCTGCATTATTATTATAAGAACGGCTTCAAACCTCTGTATAAATCAATAGAGAGCGAGAAAAAATCTTTTGGTATTCCCGATGAGGAAGATCTCAAAAGTCGTATTCTTTTCTTCGACTTAAAATTCATCGACAAATAGCGTAATGCTGCTATCACCGGTACAACACTGTTGCAGGCACTCACAATTCCGCAGCTACAAGTAAACACGCTTACCGGCTCTGCCTATTCCCCTTCAAATGGCAAGTTTAATTTGTAATCTTCAGATATTTTCGTAACTTCGCAGCAGTAATAATCTAAATCATCATACCTTATGAAGTACACATCTATCTCTCTCTTCTCTTTTATCGCAGCCATCCTTTTGCTGCTGTCGGCTTGCTCAGGCAACGGAAACACCCCCACTCCACCCAAGGACGCTGTAGACGAAGTCAAGGCTGAACTTTCAATGGCCAAAGGGCAGCTTCCCGTACCGGCCGGATATGGCCTGGTCATCACAGATGTGGACTACGATGATGACACCAACACCATAAAGTACAAGTATAAATATACTGTGCCCGAAGTGCAAAAGCCGAGCGAAGAGAAAATAAAATCGGTAAAAGAAAACGCCGGCGGTTTTCTGAACACCCAGCCAAGAGAGAAAAAACTGTTGGAGCAAGGGTTTACCTTCCATTACGACTACTATTCGGTTGATGATGAATATCTGTATACCCTCGAGTTTACAGCCGAAGATCTGAAGAAGTAAACAAAGCATATAAAAACCGGTGGACATCACAGAAATTGTCCACCGGTTTTTTGTATACTTCAAGCACTCTTACAGAGTCGCTTACTTCCTGTCAAGACCTATAGGGTCGTATTTCATCCAATCGGTTTTCCGTACCGATTTCAAACGTTTCTTGACATCTTCAAGGAACTTCTGCATGCCCAGCTTCTCGATTTTAGAACCGGGCAACATAGGCTCTTTGGCAATCATGCCCAGCATGGCATCACAAGCTTCGGCGGCTTCTTTGAGATAACCGGTGCGCAGCAACGACATCACATACATAGCATAGCATTCCATCAGATTCTCGGGACTGCGTATGGCGCCCGTCACATCATTGTCGGTGAACAGAGCCAAAGCCACATCATACTTGTGCATGCGGTAGAGCATCCTCAGGTCAATGAACGAATGGTCGAGCGATGAGCCCGACTTTTTCTCATACACTTTAATCAGTGCAGTCAAAGCTGCAATATTATCGCATGAGAAGGCATAATCGGCCAGCTCGTTCCAGTCGCTTATGTCGGTTATACCGTTTTCATAAAGACATTCGGCCCACTGCTCTATGCCTTCGTATCCGTATTGGATAGCTTTCACAAACACGGGGCGCGACGACATCACAGCAGGTGTAAACGAATCGAGCAAGCGGTGAATCAGCTCCACATCGTTCAATTCCTCGGCACGTGTCAGGCGAATATAAGCAAAGTCGGCGTCGTCGGGGTCGGCATCGCCTATACGCTGCAACAATGCGTCAATCTCCGTACTATCGGGCTTGTTGGCCAGAGTGCGCAGCTTGGCTTTCAGCGCCTCTATATTATCGGGGTCTATGGCCAGGGCGTATTCCACTGCGTTAAGTGCGTCTTCATCACGATTTTGGCGCGAATACACCAGCGAGAGCAAAGTCCAGTATTCCGAGGTGTAGGGTTCAAGCTCGGTAAGCTCCTCAAGTACCTGAACGGCTATTTCCGAAAATTCCTTGGATTCATCCGACAGAATGGCAATTTCATACAGCAGCGTAGGCAGATAAGCCACTCTCGACTTCAGGTCATCAAGATTGTCCACAATCCATCTGTCAAGCCCTATGCCATGCAGCGCCTGCACAAACTGTATTACATATTCATCCTCTTCAAGCCGCGGATGATTTTCAATAAAACGCTCCACTTGCCCGAGGGCTTCATCGTTTCCCTTGCCCAGATTTGAAAGGCGCATTATGTCAAACATCACAGCATGCTCATCAAATGTGCTGTACTTCAAGAAACTCTGAAAAGAATTGGGATCTGTATCGCGATAAAAAATGGCACGTCGTGCCAAGAGCTCTTCGCTTTCGGGATACAGGCGCATACCCAGCAACAGGGCCTCTGTCCTCAGGTAGTCATCGTACGAGTCGCCGGCGAGGTCAAATACATATATCAACTCTTCTTCTGAGTAGAAGCGTTCACCTACCGGACGGCTCAAGTCTTCCCTGAAACGTTCTACAAGGTCATCGCGACCGGTGTCGTCTGATTCCATCATTTATATAATCGGAAATTATATAATCGGGGGCCGGGCAATCCTTATCAGGGCTGCCCGACCCCTTTAATTATTTTTATGTGATTATTTCTTTTTCTGCTCCTTTTCCCAGGTATCACGCAGACCTATGGTGCGGTTGAATACCAGATGTTCGGGGGTCGAGTCGTAGTCGGGTGTAAAATATCCTATACGCTGGAACTGGAACTTGGCGCCTTGGGCTGCATTCTGAGCCACAAAGGGTTCAACCTTTATCTTGCGAACCTCCAGGGAGTTGGGGTTGAGCATATCGCGGAAATCGCGGTCGGGCTCGGCAGCGGGATTTTCCACGTCGAAGAGTCGGTCATACAGGCGGGCTTCGGCATCAATGGCATGTGCGGCCGATACCCAGTGCAGTGTACCCTTCACCTTGCGGTTTGCGCCGGGCATGCCGCTGAGGGTGTCGGGGTCGTAGGTGCAGTGAAGCTCGGTGATATTGCCGTCGGCATCCTTCACCACGTCCTCACATTTGATGATATATGCGCCCTTGAGACGTACCTCCGAGCCGGGAGCCAGACGGAAGAACTTCTTGGGCGGATTTTCCATGAAGTCTTCGCGTTCGATGTAAAGCTCGCGCGAGAAGGGCATTTCGTGTGTGCCGCTGCCTTCCTGTTCGGGATTATTCTCCATGCACACGGTTTCCACCTTGTCCTCGGGATAGTTGGTAATGACCACCTTCACGGGGTTGATGACACCCATCACACGGGTGGCGATGGCGTTGAGGTCATCGCGCACGGCATGTTCGAGCAGGCTCACCGAGTTGAGAGCCTCATACTTGGTGTAACCGATGGTGTCGATAAACTTGCGTATGCTCTTGGGAGTATAGCCCAGACGACGCATACCGCAGATAGTAGGCATGCGGGGATCGTCCCATCCGGCTACAAGACCTTCCTTGACCAGTGCGAGAAGCTTGCGCTTGCTCATCACGGTGTAGGTGATATTGAGACGGTTGAACTCAATCTGACGCGGACGGTATGTCTCGTCGGCCAGCTCGTCTACAAAATAGTCGTAAAGCGGACGGTGAGGTACGAATTCGAGTGTGCAGATAGAGTGAGTGACGCCCTCGAAGTAGTCGCTCTGACCGTGGGCGAAATCGTACATGGGATATACCTTCCATGTAGTGCCGGTGCGGTGGTGCGGATGCTTGATGATGCGGTACATGATGGGGTCGCGGAAGTGCATATTGCTCGAAGCCATGTCTATCTTGGCACGCAGCACACGGGAGCCTTCCTCAAACTCGCCGGCATTCATACGCATGAACAAGTCGAGATTTTCCTCGGGAGTACGGTTGCGGAAGGGGCTTTCGGTACCGGGTTCGGTAGGTGTACCCTTTTGTGCGGCAATCTGCTCTGAGGTCTGGTCGTCCACGTATGCTTTGCCTTCCTTGATCAGACGGCAAGCCAGATCAAACAGCTTGGGGAAATAGTCGGAGGCATAGTATTCGCGGTCGCCCCAGTCAAATCCCAGCCAGTGGATGTCTTCGCGTATGGAATCTACGTATTCCACATCTTCTTTCACGGGATTGGTATCATCAAAACGGAGGTTGCAAGTACCACCGAATTTCTCAGCCACTCCAAAGTCCATGCAGATAGCCTTGGCGTGACCTATATGCAGATAACCGTTAGGCTCCGGAGGGAAGCGGGTATTCAGGCGTCCGCCATTCTTTCCGGCCTGCAGGTCGGAATACACTTCTTGCTCGACGAAATTGAGCCCGCGGGCTTCATTGGTTTCGGTTTCTTTGATTTCGGCCATATTGTATATAAGTAACTCTTTTAAAATTAGTTAGAATTGAAATTTTATCAGTAACCCCTCGGGCTTATATCTTCTTATGTGTCTTTTTGGTATATTTCAAATTTTCAATCAGTCGTTTAGCTCGCCAAACTCCTTCTTTCTGATTTAAAATCCACTCAAAAATCCTGCATAAGCTGAAATTAAGCTAATTTTAAAGAGTTACTTAATTTTAAAGTGCAAAGTTATAAATTTTTCTGTGAACGCTTTTAACACCTTGTAACTTTTTTAGCGAAAAAACATACAATACAGCCTATGCAGGGGCAATTAAGCCCCGAAAAGATTTTTTAAGATTTAGATTAAGGAAATTTTTCCATATTTTATTTTCTAAACACTAAAAAAAGTTATAACTTTGCAGTTGATTTAAAACATAGATAACTTTTAACTGACACAAACGTTAGGTTAATGATTTAGAAATTCAATATTTCAGCAAATTATATCATTTACTCATAAATTTTTTCTACACATCATGAATTTAGAAGAAGTTAAGAAAGAGCGTCTGGCAGGCATCAAGGCCGACCTCGCTTCCTACGGCATCAAGGACGTCAAAGAAGTGGTTTACAACCCCACTTACGAAGAACTCTTCGAACAGGAAACCCTCCCCACCCTCGAAGGTTATGAAAAGGGTGCTGTTACCGAACTCGGCGCAGTTGACGTTATGACCGGCGTTTACACCGGCCGTTCTCCTAAAGACAAATTCATCGTTCTCGACGAAAAGTCAAAGGATACCGTATGGTGGACAACTGAAGAATATAAGAACGACAACAAGCCCGCAAGCCAGGAAGCTTGGAAGGCTTGCAAGGAACTCGCAATCGAAGAACTCTCAGGCAAGAAGCTCTATGTTGTAGACGGCTTCTGCGGTGCCAACAAGGACACCCGCATGGCTGTGCGCTTCATCATGGAAGTTGCTTGGCAGGCTCACTTCGTAAAGAACATGTTCATCCGCCCCAACGCTGAAGAACTCAAGGACTTCACCCCCGACTTTATCGTTTACAACGCTTCAAAGGCCAAACTCACCAACTACAAGGAACTCGGCCTCAACTCTGAAACTGCCGTTGTATTCAACATCACCTCACGCGAACAGGTTATCATCAACACATGGTACGGCGGTGAAATGAAGAAGGGTATGTTCTCTATGATGAACTACTTCCTCCCCCTCAAGGGCATCGCTTCAATGCACTGCTCTGCCAACACCGACAAGAACGGCGAAAACACCGCTATCTTCTTCGGTCTCTCAGGCACAGGTAAGACCACCCTTTCTACCGACCCCAAACGTCTGCTCATCGGTGACGACGAACACGGCTGGGACGACAACGGTGTGTTCAACTTCGAAGGCGGCTGCTATGCCAAGGTTATCAACCTCGACAAGGAAAGCGAACCCGACATCTACAACGCTATCCGTCGCAACGCCCTTCTCGAAAACGTTACTGTTGACGCTGAAGGCAAGATCGACTTCGCCGACAAGAGCGTTACCGAAAACACCCGCGTAAGCTACCCCATCGACTTCATCGAAAACATCGTTAAGCCCATCAGCCACGGTCCCGCTGCCAAGAACGTTATCTTCCTCAGCGCTGACGCATTCGGTGTTCTTCCTCCCGTATCTATCCTTACCCCCGAGCAGACCAAGTACTACTTCCTGAGCGGCTTCACCGCCAAGCTCGCCGGTACAGAACGCGGTATCACCGAACCCACTCCCACCTTCTCGGCTTGCTTCGGCCAGGCATTCCTTGAACTCCACCCCACCAAGTACGCTGAAGAACTCGTTAAGCGCATGCAGATGAGCGGTGCCAAGGCATACCTCGTGAACACCGGCTGGAACGGCACAGGCAAGCGTATCTCTATCCGCGACACCCGTGGTATCATCGACGCTATCCTCGACGGCGCCATCCTCACCGCTCCCACCAAGGAACTCCCCATCTTCGACTTCCAGATTCCTACCGAACTGCCCGGCGTAGATCCCAAGATCCTCGATCCCCGCGACACTTACGCCAAGCCCGAAGAATGGACAGTAAAGGCAGAAGACCTCGCAGCCCGCTTCATCAAGAACTTCAAGAAATACGAAAACAACGAAGCCGGTAAGGCTCTCGTTGCCGCAGGTCCTCACCTCGACAAGTAATTCTTGATCAGTCATAAATAATATTAACCGGGATTTCGTCAACAGCGGAATCCCGGTTAATTTTTTTTGCCATGACAACCATTTTTAGTAATTTTGCAAATATAATAATATACAAGTTAAAATGGCCATAGACATCATCATACTCGTAATAGTGGTAATAGGCGGTGTAATCGGTTTCAACAAAGGAATCGTGAGCCAGGCCGGCCAGCTTCTCGGCATAATAGCGGGCATAATAGCTGCCCGCCTGTTCGGCCGGGGAATAGCTGATGTTTTTTCAGGCTCCGAGGCTCCGGGCGCATTCGACACCGTATGCGGCTACGGATTGGCTTTTATCGGCGCTTACTTCCTCACATGGCTGGTGGTGCGCATGGTACGTAAGGTTATACACACCGTTCACCTCGGTATAATCGACCGCCTGGCCGGAGCTTTGTTCAAGATTGCGCAATGGGCGCTGGTACTGAGTCTTGCAATCAACTTCGTGCTGCTCGTCTCGGGCGACGACGAAGACTTGCACCAACCCGACAAGCCCTGGCGCGAAGCCATGGTAAGCTTTGCACCCGCCACACTGGGCTATCTGTCTGAATTAGTGCAGGACCACCACAACAACAAAGACTCCAAAAACGTTAAGACTAAAACAACTGACGATGATTGAGAATAACGAAACGCCTTGCAGCAGCAACAGCGACGAAGAGTCGGAAAACGACAAGACTCTGCGCAATGCCACCTCAGGCGAATATAAATACGGATTTGTCTCCGACATAGATACAGATATCATTGAGGCGGGCCTCAATGAGGATGTGGTGCGTCTGATTTCACAGCGCAAGGGCGAGCCCGAGTGGATGCTCGAATTCCGCCTGCAGGCTTTCAGATACTGGCAGACCCTGACCATGCCCCGTTGGGCACATCTCGACATTCCTGAAATAGACTTTCAGGCAATAAGCTATTATGCCGAGCCCCGCAAGAAAGATGGCCCCAAAAGCCTTGACGAGGTTGATCCTCAGCTGCTCGACACGTTCAACAGGCTCGGAATACCCCTGGAGGAACAGAAACAGCTGTCGGGCATGGCCGTTGACGCCGTCATGGACTCTGTTTCGGTCAAAACCACCCATAAAGAGAAACTTGCGAAACTCGGTATAATCTTCTGCTCGATTTCTGAAGCCGTAAAGGATTATCCCGACCTCGTGAAGAAATATCTCGGCTCGGTGGTCAGCTACCGCGACAACTTCTTCGCGGCACTCAATTCAGCCGTATTCTCCGACGGCTCATTCGTTTACATTCCCAAGGGCGTCCGCTGCCCCATGGAGTTGTCTACCTACTTCAGAATCAACGCCTCGGGCACCGGCCAGTTTGAGCGCACACTCATTGTGGCCGACGACGACGCTTACGTCAGCTACCTCGAAGGCTGCACAGCCCCCATGCGCGATGAGAACCAGCTGCACGCGGCCATTGTCGAGATTATAGTTGAAGACAGGGCCGAAGTAAAGTATTCAACCGTACAAAACTGGTATGCCGGCGATGCCGAGGGTCGTGGCGGTGTGTACAACTTCGTCACCAAGCGCGGATTGTGCCGCGGCGACTACTCCAAGCTGTCGTGGACCCAGGTTGAGACCGGCTCGGCCATCACCTGGAAGTACCCCTCGTGCGTGCTCAAGGGCAACAACTCGGTAGGCGAATTCTACTCGGTAGCCGTTACCAACAACCGCCAGCAGGCCGACACCGGTACAAAAATGATACACATAGGACGCGATACCCGCTCTACAATAGTGTCGAAAGGTATCTCGGCCGGCCATAGCCAGAACGCATACCGCGGACTGGTGAAGGTGACACCTCAGGCCGAGGGCGCCCGCAACTATACACAGTGCGACTCGCTGCTGCTGTCGTCTACATGTGGAGCCCACACATTCCCCTACATCGACATAAAGAATGAAAGTGCTATTGTAGAGCACGAGGCCACCACCTCCAAAATATCTGAAGACCAGCTTTTCTACTGCAACCAGCGAGGCATCCCCACCGAAGAGGCCGTAGGACTTATTGTAAACGGCTATGCCAAGGAGGTGATGAACAAGCTGCCTATGGAGTTTGCCGTAGAAGCTCAGAAACTGCTTCAGATAACTCTTGAAAATTCAGTCGGATAAAATCGTAAAAAACAAACCTGAAAAATGGACGAAATACTGCTTAAAGTCGACGACCTCCACGCGGGCATCGAAGGAAAAGAAATATTACGCGGCATCAACCTCACCATACGCCCCGGTGAGGTGCATGCCATAATGGGCCCCAACGGCTCAGGCAAAAGTACACTTTCGGGCGTATTGGCCGGAAATCCTCACTATACCGTCACCCGCGGTTCGGCCGACTTCCACGGCCTTGACCTGCTCTCGCTCTCACCCGAAGACCGCAGCCACGAGGGTCTGTTCCTGTCTTTCCAATATCCGGTTGAAATTCCGGGGGTGTCAATGGTCAACTTCATGCGTGCGGCCATAAATGCCAAGCGCAAGTATTTTGACGAACAGCCCCTGAGCGCCGGCGACTTCCTGAAACTGATGCGCCAAAAACGCGCCATAGTCGAACTCGACAACAAACTGGCCTCGCGCTCGGTGAACGAAGGCTTCTCGGGCGGTGAGAAAAAAAGAAATGAGATATTCCAGATGGCCGTGCTCGAACCCCGTCTGTCGATTCTCGACGAAACCGACTCGGGCCTTGACATTGACGCCCTGCGCATTGTGGCATCGGGTGTTAACAAGCTCAAGACCGACCGCAACGCCACCATCGTGATAACCCACTACCAGCGCCTGCTCGACTACATCAAACCCGACTTCGTCCATATCCTCTATAAAGGTCGCATTGTACACTCAGGTGGCCCCGAACTCGCCCTTGAGCTTGAAGAAAAAGGATACGACTGGATTAAAGAACAGGTTGACAACCAATAACAAAAGCCCGTAATGAATGCTTTAAATCAATATATAGAGCTGTTTGAAAGCCAACAGGCTACAATCGACGCCAATGCCCCCGAGGCATTGAACGCACGTCGGCAGGCCGCGCTGGAGGCTCTGAAGCAACTGAAAAAGTTGCCCGAAAAGGGCGATGAGGGCTTTGAGATGATATCGCTCAACGACATGTTTGCGCCCGACTATGGCCTGAACATATCGCGCGTGCATTTCCCCGCCGATGCGCAGAAAGCCTTCACCTGCGACATACCCAACGTGAGCCGCATGTCGGTATTGATGGTGAACGATGCTTTTGTGGCACTTCCGGGCCTCGAAAACAATTTGCCCGACGGCGTAGAGGTAATGTCGCTCGCCAAGGCTGCGACCCTTTATCCCGAACTGTTCAAGGACAGCATTGCACCGGTGAGCAATCCGGTAGTGGCGCTCAACTACCTCTTCGTTCAGGACGGCGTATTTATACGTGTAGCCAAAGGTGTAAGGCTCGAGAAGCCCGTTCAGGTACTGTCTATCTTCAATGCCTCTGCGCCCATGATGGCTGCCCGCCGCATAAAGATTGTGGTGGAAGACGATGCCAAGGCATCCATATTGCTGTGCGACCATCCGCGCGTCAACGACTTCGACTATCTTAACTGCAGGGTCATCGAAGCCGAGACCGGCCGCAACGCATCGCTCGAATTATACGACCTCGAAGAGTCTACCCCGCGCACCCGCCGTGCATCGGTAACGGCTGTGGCTCAGCACCACGGTTCAAATCTCAACCTTGTATCGCTGTTTCTCAACGGCGGCATGACCCGCAACGAATATCTGCCAGTATACCGCGGCGAGCAGTGCACCACCCGTCTTGGCGGCATGGTGATAGGCGGAGGTGCCCAGATTATAGACAACGCAGTATTCCTGACTCACGACCACCCGCACTGCACCAGCGAGCAGCTGTTCAAATATGCCTTGTTTGATTCATCGCAAGGAGCGTTTGAAGGCAAGGTTACCGTGGCAGAAGGTGCCGCATACACCAACGCACATCAGTCAAACCGCAATCTGCTGGCATCGGAGAACGCACGCATGCACAGCCAGCCCCAGCTCATTATCTACTGCGATGAAGTGAAGGCCGCTCACGGCTCGGCTACCGGTCAGCTCGACGAGAAAGCATTGTTCTACATGCGCTCGCGCGGCATCCCCGAGGCCGAGGCACGCATGATGCTGATAAACGCCTTCATGAACGATGTGCTCGAAGGCATAGAACACGAAGCCCTGCGCGAACGCCTGCGCTGCCTTGTCGACAAGCGCCTGCGTGGTAGCGAATCCACCTGCCAAAGCTGCGCGGCCTTAGAAAAATAAGTAAAAATGAATATAGACTCCATACGCAAAGACTTTCCAATACTTGAGCGCGAGGTTTACGGCCGCAGGCTCATATATCTCGATAACGCCGCCACATCGCAGACTCCGCGCAGTGTGGTGGAGGCTATCGAAAAGGCCTACTTCAACCACAAAGCCAACGTACACAGAGGTGTGCATTGCCTGTCGCAGGAGGCCACCGATGCAATGGAACTCGGACGACGCACTGCATGCCGCTTCATCAACGCGCCGTCTACCGACGAGATTATATTCACCCGCGGCACCACCGAGGCTATCAACCTGGTGGCCTCAAGCTACGGACGTTTGCTTCAGGACGATGATGAGATTATACTCACCGTAATGGAGCACCACTCCAACATTGTCCCCTGGCAATTGCTGCAACAGCGCAAACGCATAAAAATCAAGGTGGTGCCCATTACTCCCGACGGCTCGCTCGACCTTGATGTATACCGCTCGCTGTTCACCCGGCGCACCAAGTTGGTATCGGTATGCCACGCCTCAAACGTGCTCGGCACCGTGAATCCGATTGCCGAAATGTCGCGAATCGCCCACGAGCACGGCTGTGTGATCTGCGTTGACGGAGCGCAGGGCGTTCCTCATATCAAAGTCGATGTTCAGCAATTGGGATGCGACTTCTATGCCTTCTCATCACACAAGATGTACGGCCCCACCGGCATAGGCATACTTTACGGCCGCCGCGAACTGTTGGAGAAAATGCCTCCGTATCAGGGCGGCGGCGAGATGATAGGCCATGTGAGCTTCTCGGGTACCACATGGGCCGACCTCCCCTATAAATTCGAGGCCGGCACCCCCGACTACGTTGACGCGGCCGCATTCACCTCGGCTGTAGAGTACATGGACCGCACAGGCATCGAGAACATCGCCGCCCACGAGCACGCGCTGCTCGAATACGCCACCCCGCGGCTGCTCGAAATTCCCGGCCTGAAAATCTACGGCACAGCACCCGGCAAATGCGCCGTGATATCATTCCTCATAGGCCATGCCCACCACTACGACACCGGCATGCTGCTCGACAAGATGGGCATAGCCGTGCGCACAGGCCACCACTGCGCCCAGCCGCTGATGGAATCGCTGGGCATAGAAGGCACCGTGCGCGCCTCGTTTGCGGTGTACAATACCACCGAAGAAGTCGACACATTTATCTCCACCCTGGCCCGCATAGCGCCTATGTTGCAATAATTGCATTAAAATTCAGCGGATTTCAACTGTCATACCGACGCAAATCACTTGCAAATCAACCAAAAATGTTGTAACTTTGCAGTGCATTTTGTGGCTTAACCACAGATGTGCGGCTGCGAGTGTGTCGCGCCGCGATTAATTAACATTATTTATTAACTTTTTAAATGGCAGAAGAAACCAAAACCGCCATCGCAGACTTCGATTGGGAAGCCTACGAAAACGGCGAAACCGCAGGTGAAAAATCTCGTGAAGAGCTCACCCGCACTTATGATGAATCGCTTAACACAGTTAAGGACAAAGACGTAATCGAAGGTACCATCATCGCACTCAACAAGCGCGAAGCAGTGGTTAACATCGGTTATAAGAGCGATGGCATCATCCCGATGAGCGAATTCCGTTACAACCCCGACATCAAGATCGGCGACGTGGTAGAAGTGTTCATCGAAAACCAGGAAGACAAAAAAGGCCAGCTGATTTTGTCGCACAAGAAAGCTCGCGCAGCCCGCTCATGGGATCGCATCAACGCAGCCCTCGCCAACGATGAAATCATCAAAGGCTTCATCAAGTGCCGCACCAAAGGCGGCATGATTGTGGATGTATTCGGCATCGAAGCGTTCCTACCCGGTTCGCAGATTGATGTTAAGCCCATCCGCGACTACGATGTTTATGTAGGCAAGACAATGGAATTCAAAGTTGTCAAGATCAACGAAGAATTCAAGAACGTTGTTATTTCTCACAAGGCTCTCATCGAAGCCGAACTCGAACAGCAGAAGCGCGAAATCATCGCCAAGCTCGAAAAGGGTCAGGTTCTCGAAGGTACTGTCAAGAACATCACTTCTTACGGTGTATTCATCGACCTCGGCGGTGTTGACGGTCTTATCCACATCACCGACCTCTCTTGGGGCCGTGTTACCAAGCCCAGCGAAGTTGTTGAACTCGACCAGAAGCTCAACGTGGTTATCCTCGACTTCGACGACGAAAAGAAGCGCATCGCCCTCGGTCTCAAGCAGCTCCAGCCCCATCCATGGGATGCTCTTGATCCCAACCTCAAGGTTGGCGACCACGTCAAGGGTAAAGTTGTCGTTATGGCAGACTACGGCGCATTCCTCGAAATCGCTCCCGGCGTAGAAGGTCTCATCCACGTAAGCGAAATGTCTTGGAGCCAGCACCTCCGCTCAGCTCAGGACTTCATGAAGGTAGGCGACGAAGTAGAAGCCGTTATCCTCACCCTCGACCGCGAAGACCGCAAGATGAGCCTCGGTATCAAGCAGCTCAAGAACGATCCTTGGGAAAATATCGAAGAAAAGTACCCCGTTGGCTCTCGTCACACAGCCCGCGTACGCAACTTCACCAACTTCGGCGTATTCGTTGAAATTGAAGAAGGCGTTGACGGTCTCATCCACATCTCTGACCTTTCTTGGACCAAGAAGATCAAGCACCCCAGCGAATTCACTCAGGTTGGCAACGACATCGAAGTTGAAGTTCTCGCTATCGACAAGGACAACCGTCGTCTGAGCCTCGGCCACAAGCAGCTCGAAGAAAACCCCTGGGATGTATTTGAAACCATCTTCACCGTTGGTTCAATCCACGAAGGTACTATCATCGAAATGCTCGAAAAGGGCGCTGTTGTTGCTCTCCCCTACGGTGTTGAAGGCTTCGCAACTCCCAAGCACCTCACCAAGGAAGACGGCACAACCGCCAAGGTTGACGAAAAGCTCAACTTCAAGGTTATCGAATTCAACAAGGACGCCAAGCGCATCATCCTTTCTCACAGCCGCACATTCGAAGACGAAGTTCGCGCTGAAAAGGCTGCCGCAGCTACCGAACGCAAGAGCAACAAGCGTGCTCCCCGCAAGGCTGAAGAAGCTCCCGTTGCTGCTCCCGCTATCGAGAAGACAACTCTCGGCGACCTCGAAGCTCTTGCCGCTCTCCGCGACAAACTCGCAGGCAAATAATCTTACACGATTATATAAATCATAAAAATACCCGTGCAGTCAATGATTGCACGGGTATTTTTTTATTGTATAATCAATTCTCAACTTTTCTTTTCAAGGCGTTTGTGCCTGTAGAGCTGATACGAGTTGAATACATTGTGCCAGATGCTGTAAAAGCCGCCTACCATTGAGGTAACCGGGCTGAAGAATGTGTAGCCCATCCATATTGCCATCACTGTATTTTTCTGTCCAAGAGCCTGGCCGGCTGTTACCTTATCTCCATAGCGTTCGCCTATCTTGCGTCCGAGCCAGAACTGGAATATACAGCACACCAGCGATATGACTACGAGCCACCACAGAGTAGACGCCGGTACATTGCTGTGAACTATGCTGCGTGTGGTCACCGCTATGGCAAGGGTCAAGGCAACCGCCCACAGGTAAAATGAAATGCCGGAATAGTGGCTGAAGAAAAAATGAAGTTTGGGCGACATATAACGTATGAGCAGCGCAGCTATCAGCGGCAGCAGAAGCAAGGGAAATACCTTGGCAAGGATGATGGCCGAGGACGACAGAAATCCAAGCTCGGCATTGGGATGTACCAGCGGAGCCATGGCGGGCACCAGCACTGCCACAAGCAGATTTATAAGTATGGTGTAGGAGGTTATGGCAGCCACCTTGCCGCCGAGTTTCTTGGTTATCACAGCCGCAGCCGTGGCGGTGGGACAGAGCAGACACAGCATGGCGCCCTCCACCTCTATCCTCGCTGCAAACGTAGGCCTGACAACCAGCACAAGGCCGAGGGCTACAAACAGTCCGCCCTGTATGAGCAGCAGCCACCCGTGCCACGGGCTCAGGCGCAAGTGGGTGGGATTGATGCGGCAAAAGGTCATGAACAGCATGCAGAAGATAAGCAGCGGTTGCAGTATATTGACAGCTGTGTTGACAAACGCATGTGTTGGATTCAAAAAGGGTATGTTTACATAGGCGAAATAGCCCAGTACTCCGGTAAGGATTGCTATTATCAGCGCCCAGTCTTTAACGAATTGTACAGCTTTCATAGTTCCTAACAGTGTGTTTGGATTTAACACACAAAAAATGATTATATTGAGGAATTGAAAATTATAAGGATATGTTTCGCATTAATCTTGAGGCCAATTACGGTGCTTTTTCCATCGTTCATCATTCACGTAGCTCGCTACGCTCCTTCTTCACGCTGAAAAAATCTCTCGTAATTGACTCTCAAGCTTAATACGAGTTAAATTCAAACACACTCTAAAAAAAAATGACAACCACATCAGCCGTCAATCAAGCGACGCCGGTTGTGGTTGTCATGGTATTTTAGCAATTGACGGTTAACCGTCGTGCGTATTATTTCTTTTCTTCTTCTTTCTTGGCGGGAGTGTAGCGCGAGTTTAGACCTTCGATGACTTCGGCGGTGATGTCGAGCTCGGGTTTGAAGAAGCCTACTTTCTTATCGAGGATTGCATCGTAGTTGTAAACCTTGTTGTAAGATTTGAGGAAGCTCTGGAGTGAATCGTTGAGACGCTGGTTCTGCTCGGCCACAAGACGTGCGAGACGGTTCTGGTGGTTGTTGGCCCAGTTGTTGGCCTCGGTCTGGCGCTGCTGCAGGTTGTTAACATCAGCCTTGTAAGATTCTTCGGTGAGGTAACCATTGCTGCGGGCCTTGTTTTCAATAGCGGTGGCCTGACGGTTGAGGTCAGTATCTTTCTGACGTGCAGCGCTTTCAAAGGCCAGCATTTCCTTCTGCTGCTCGGCAGCGAGTTCCTGTGCCAGAGTATAAGCCGACAGCACTGAATCAATATCAATATAACGAATGTTGCAGGTAGATGTGGTAGAGTCGCTTGTTACAGCAGCCTTCACGGGGGCTTTATCCGAACCAGAGCAGCTTGCGCCGGCTACGGCGAGCAAAACTCCAACGGCGAGGGTAAGTTTTTTCATGAGTTAATTTCTGGATTTCTCCTTAAATTATTAATATTTATATTTCTTTCTTTATTAGAATGAGCAGCGCAGCCAATACCGCGGCTACGCATTGCCTCTGAATCGTTGATATGGCCCGAAGGGAATTTTGCCCCCTTCACAAACAGCACCTTTATGCCAAGCATCACAACTGCCAAAAACAGCAGTATTACAGCCAAAATTATCAATTTCATGAGGCTTACTGATTTTTACAATGCAAATATAAGAAAGCTTGGCCGATTTTTTTGCATTTTATCGAATTTATTTTGTAACTTAGGGGTCGAAAATAAACAATTTTAACATTAAAGCGTTATATATACGTTGATATGCGCCGTTTTCACAGCACAATCGACCATAAAACCAATTGATACTATGACAATCAAAGACCTCAAACCGGCACTCATTTTTGGTATTTTCGACCGGATTACCCAGGTGCCCCGTCCTTCTAAAAAGGAAGAAAAAATCCGTAAGTTCCTCCTCGATTTCGCAGCTGAACACGGAATTTTTGCCAAGACCGATGCTGTAGGCAATGTCGTGATGACCAAGCCCGCCACAGCCGGCAAAGAAGGCGCTCCCACCGTAATTCTGCAAGCACACATGGACATGGTGTGCGAATCAAACAATAAGGACTTCGACTTCGAGAACCAAGCCATCGAAACTATCGTAGACGGCGAATGGCTCCGCGCCAACGGCACCACTCTCGGCGCCGACAACGGCATAGGTATGGCCGCCGCGCTGGCTGTGCTCGTTGACAAGGACCTCGTTCACGGCCCCATCGAATGCCTCTTCACCGTTGACGAAGAAACCGGCCTTACCGGCGCCAACAACCTCGGCGACGGCATGATCAGCGGACAGATGCTGCTCAACCTCGACTCTGAAGACGATGCCGAGATTTTCGTAGGTTGCGCCGGCGGCGTTGACACCACCTGCACATTCCACTACGAACGCTCTATGGCTCCCACCGACTTCCACTACTTCAAGTTTGACATCGAAAAGGGTCTGGGCGGACACTCGGGCGGCGACATTCATCTCGGACGCGCCAACGCCAACAAACTTCTGGCCCGCTTCCTGTGGCTCATGACAAAGAAGCACGAGCTCTCGCTGGTAGAAATCTCGGGCGGTAACCTGCGCAATGCCATTCCCCGCGCTGCACACGCAGTATTCGGCGTGCATACCTCAAAGAAAGAAGATATTGTAGTGGCTTTCAACAACTATGTAGCCGACATCAAGGGCGAATACGAAGGTATCGAACCCACCCTCGAACTGCATATCGAATCGGTTGAACGTCCCGACTTCTGCATCGACACCACCACAGCACATCACCTGATTGGTGCTCTCTACTGCGCTCCTCACGGAGTTGTATCAATGAGCCGCGACATCGAAGGCCTCGTTGAAACCTCAACCAACCTCGCTTCTGTAAAGATGCAGCCCGATAACACCATCCTGGTAACAACCTCGCAGCGTTCGTCGGTAGAAAGCCGCAAGTGGGACATCGCCCACCAGGTTGAAGCTGTATTTGAACTTGCAGGTGCCAAGGTAAGCCACGGCGACGGATATCCCGGCTGGAAGCCCAACCTCAACTCTACAATCATGCACCTTGCCAGCGACGCCTACGAAGAACTCTACGGCATCAAACCCGCCATCAAGGCCATTCACGCCGGACTCGAATGCGGTCTGTTCAAAGAAAAACTGCCTCACCTCGACATGGTTTCGTTTGGACCCACACTCAAGGACGTACACTCGCCCAACGAGCGCATGCACATCCCCGCAGTTGAACGCTTCTGGGGACAGCTCACCCGCACTCTCGAAAAAGTAGCCGACCTCAAGGCTTAAAATTATTCCCTATAAGCATAAGGACATGGCAAAAGCCTGTCCTTATGCTTATAGTATTTTATAACCAATAAAACATAATATGCATTTTACCCGAACGGGGATACTGTTTCTTCCTCTCCTCATATTCATAGCCTGTACATCAAGCAAATCGCAAGCCGAGCCTCAGTTTATCCTGACACCGCCCGACTCTATCAGATACATTGATCCCGACCGGCAGTATTTTGTAATCGGAGAAGATACCGTACGTCTGCGTTTTCAAGAACCCGACTCGGTAAACTACGGCCCACTTACCGAAAAAGATTTTCAGGAAGTGGCTGCGCAGCTCGGTGTTGAAGTTGCCGCGGTCAAGGCTGTTGTGGATATCGAGGCCGGACGCTCTCACCAAGGATTCTGGGACACAAACAAGCCGTTGATTAACTTCGACTTAAGTGTATACCGCAAAATGGCCGCCCGACACAAGATCAACCTGTCGAAGTATACCAAAAGCCATCCTGCCATATTCTCACGCCCCAATATATCTAAATACGGCTCGCAGCAGGCCGCCGTTCAGGCCCGACTCGACCAGGCCATGAGCATCGACTCTGTTTCGGCGATAGAAGGTACATTCTGGGGAATGTTCCAGGTAGGCGGATTCAACTGGCGCCAGTGCGGCACCAAGTCGCCTCAGGAATTTTACCGTCTGATGTCGCGCTCAGAGCGTGACCAGCTTGAGCTTTTCGCCGAATTCATAACCCGTGCAGGTCTGCTTCCGGCCCTTAAATCAAAAAACTGGAGTGCATTTGCCCGTGGATACAATGGCCCGAGCTATGCCGCCCGTGGATATCACCGCAAGCTCGCAGCAGCCTATCAGAAATATAAGAAAAGCGCTTGAAGAGCTAAATATGACTCATACACATTTTGCCGAATGAGGAAAATGTCGTAACTTTGCATCATCGCCCCGATAGTTCAACGGATAGAATAGAAGTTTCCTAAACTTTAGATAGGAGTTCGATTCTCCTTCGGGGTACATGAAAAGCCCGCAACTGCTTTCGTATCAGCATGGTTGCGGGCTTTTTGTATTAACAATCACCGGGCTTATTTGGCCATGAGGTCAAGAGCCGGAATGTAGTCGACCCATATAGCCGGGATAGTGGCCGAGTCGCTCGGAACGTATTCTTCCTGCTTGTATATACCGGCCTCTACCGCATCATCGGAGGTAACGGCATAGTACACTGCATCAGCACCGGCCTTGGTAAGGGCAACCAATGCGCGTGTTGTAGGCTCAAATACGGTGTACACACGGGCGCCCTTCAGCGATTTCAGGCGGCTCTTGCTTATGGCGTTTTCCTCGGCGGTGGCAGTGGCCGAGGGGGTGCCGGTGGCTTTCCATGCGCCGTTGAGTATTACGACCGTTCCGCACGGTTTTTCGCCGGCGGCCTTGGCCTGTTTGCCGGCCGATACGGCCATGTCGATGAACGTATCATCGTTGGGATTGGCTTTTTCGGTAGTAGACAACTGAGTTTGGGCTACGGCACACAGCCCCAGGGCTATGGCTACGATTGAGGCAAGTATTCTGTTCATATTACTTTATTTTTTGGACAATCACACGGTCGATGATCGCATGGTTGGTATTGAGGTTCATATTTTCATCCTCGGGGAAGAATGCTATTCCTATCTCATGATTTCCGGCCGTGAGGGGTACTGTCACATTGTTGGTTCGTCCCCAGTCGCTCCAGTTGCCTACCCCGCGGTGAGGCATCACTATGGTGCCGGCTTTATTGCCGTCGACGGTGAGTGTGCGTATGGCACATTTGTTCTCGGTGTTCACCGGACCGTTACCGTTGGCGTAAACCAACGAGATAGAGTAAGTGCCGTCTTCAGCCACAGGCAGTTTGATATTTATCGGGGCAGCAGAGTGGTCAACTTCTACAAACCCAAGACCGTGGTAGCCGTTAATACCCTCGGCGGGCTGATAGCTCACCTCGGCCGACTTCAATGCCGTTGATTCGCCGGGCATCTCCAGTACGGTGGTTGGGAAGTTGTTGAGCGGCTCTGACGCGAACGACTGCACGCCGTCGGTGCTGACGCCTATCACCTGATATTCGCCGGGCACCACGGCTTCGAAAGATGTGTTTCGTGTCTCGGCCACCGGCTGTCCGTCGCGCAGCACTATGTATTTGCCAATATACTCTATCGGCTGCCATTCGAGCAGGTTGTTGACCGGCGCGCCTTCAGCGGCAAGTTCGGGCGAGTGCGACAGACGTGCTATGGGCGTAAGCGGCGCTTTCTTGTTGGCGGTATGAGCCACCTGCATGGGGGTGAAGTCATTGTCGGCCATGGTGATAACGATGTTGTTCTCGCCTTTTATGTTGGCGGGCACAAAGGGTTCGTGTGGCTTGCCGTTGAGTGTGAATTCCTTTATCTTGTTGCCATAACCCTTTACGGTGATATTGAGTTTGGCATTGCGATAGGTGAAATTATTGAGCGAGCGAGTCTGTCCAAGAGCCTTGGGTACTACGGGGTGGAATGCCAACCCGTCTTTTTCGAATGTTATACCGAACAGTATTCGTTGGGTTATGGCAAGGTTTCCGGCCAGGCACCACAGCATATTCGACGAGTTGAGTTCTGTGGCAATGTCGCCGTTGTCGAGCACAAAGTTTTCTTTGTTTGTGGTGAACAGAGCCGCCGGACGATACACCGAACCTATGGCTTCGAGCAGCCCCTGTTCATTACCCACCTTGGCATTGGCAAGCGCCCAGTATGAGGCTACCCAAGGCCACAGCGAATTGTTGTGATAGGCAGGCATATCGGCAATCTGCGGGAAAAAAATACCAACGCCGTAGGGAGTTGTGGGATTGTTCTCGGTAATGCTGCGGGCACGGTCTTCGGGAGCCACGTCATAGAGTATGGCGAGCGATTCGCCAAGGGTTTCGGCACGTGGATTGACTACAGGGAAGTTGCGCCCGTAATTATACATGGCGTAGTAGCCCTTGTCATCGAGCCACAGGCGGTTGTTTACGGCTTCGGCAATTGCATCAGCCTTGACTTCATACATACTTGCCTCTTTTTTCTTGCCGAGTTCCGAAGCTATTTCCGACAGCACACGGTATGTCTGTGCGTGAACTATAGAGGTACCGAGCGCTTCAGAATTATAGATGTCGGCGGTCTGCATCCACTTTGGATAGCTCTGCTCGCGCCAGTCGATGAATGACGTCTCGCCTTTGACAAGTCCGTCGGCCGATGCTGTAATCTTCTCATCATCGCTCATAGAGTTGGCAATGATTGGATATATGTATTCGAGCCACTCCTTGTCGCCTGTGACCTTATACACCTCGTAAGCCGCAAGAGCCCAGATCATGCGGTCGGAGCTTATAGGCCATGCGCCGCCGCTGCCGGTATCCTGAATTATGCGGCCTGTAGGCGTTACCTTGCGCATCAGCGAAATCATTGAAGCCTCGGGCTGCAGATAGGCCATCGACAACAGAATCGAGTACGATACGTCGCGGGTCCATACTCCGGCCCACTCCTTGCCTGTGCGCAGTGTGGTATCCGGCTCCACGGCATTTATCATTTCTTCAAGGCCGAGATTGTAGATGGCAGTATGAAGCTTGTTGGGGGTGATGAGCTGTGGATATGGCGAAATGTCCTTGGACAGTTTCCAATGTTTGTTAATCGGCATAAAATAGCCGGGTTGTGCTGAATAAGTTGATATCAGCTCTGTACCATCAGGCGAAAAAGCCATGTATTCGCCCTGGCTTATTGTGTCGCCGTGCCAGCTGTAGGCATCTGTGGCCACAATAGGATTGGCGGCGTTGACTGCGGCTCCGACTGATGCCGCTACCATCAACAGCCCAATACGTTTGAAATTTTTCATGATAAGTAAGCATTTGATTCAACGCACAAAGTTAAACAAAAAATTATTCATTTTCTGCGTTTTACATGCCAAATTATCCCAAATACTTAAGTTTGATGAAACGCTTGGTGCCGGGGCCGATGGTGAAAAGGGCTGATGCACGCAATCCTACCACCCATACAATCTCGTCATCGCATGTAAGCAGCCATATAGCGTGCTTGGACGCAGTGCTCAGACGCGCGTCTGCAAAAATGTCGCTAAGCAGTTTGCTGTCCTTCATGCCGTATGGAATCATACGGTCGCCGCGCCGCCAGTGTCTCACGGCCCAGCGATGCTTCTCGCCGAGCACTTTTTCATCAATATAGGCTACGCCGGCATCGCGTTCGGGACGGAATTCGCTCACGTCATGGTGGCTGACTTCAATGCGCAGCGGCTCGAAAATATCGCGCGAAATGTTTACCTCGGTGACATCAAGGCCTACAGTCCGCTTGGCGCGCGGGGCACGCAGTATGCCGTGGTCTACATCGCGTATTGTGCCCGAGGGACTTGTGAACGTTCCTCCGCTTCGCCCTGAGCATTCGAGCATCGAATTGGTCATGCTGCGGTTGAAACCCTCACTGCGCAGATATTCAAACAGATATACACCGGCAAAGCTTTCCTTTTCGAGCAAAGCCGAGAGGTCTACCTCGTCTGTCTTCTCATCCACATACGGATTTATACCATTGCTCACGGCACAGGAGTACACGTCATTGTTCTCGCGCAATATCTCCATTGATTTCAACACGGAATCGACGGCTCCCGGAAACAATTCCTCGAGCATGGGCAGCAGATGGTTGCGCAATCGGTTACGGGCGAAATCATCGGAGGCGTTGCTTGAATCCACAATCCAGTCAAGGCCTTTCTCGCGCAGATACTCTTCAATCTCAGCACGCGAGGTATCGAGCAGCGGACGCACCACCGGACCATTGCGGAAGCGCATTCCCGACAGTCCGGCCACACCCGAGCCGCGCATCAGGTTCAGAAAAAAAGTCTCGGCCTGGTCTTCCTTATGATGTCCCACGGCTATGGCCTGCGCGAAATCGCGGTCGAGCAGCTCCATAAACCAGTCGTAGCGCAATTCGCGACAGGCCATTTCAAGCGACTCGCCGGTTTGTTTGCGCCGGGCATCCACGTCAAAATCCTTAATATACAGATCAACCCCTATCTGAGCGGTGATGTCCTCCACATGCCGCATGTCGCGCATAGATTCGGCACCGCGCAGATGGAAGTTGCAATGTGCGGCCACACAGTCATAACCAAGGTCGGTAAGGGCAGCCAGCAGAGCCACCGAATCGGCGCCGCCGCTGACAGCTACAATCACCTTACCCTGCGCTCGCAGCAGGCTGTGCCTGTCAATGCTTTGTTTTACCTTGGTTAAAAACTTCATATTATTTGCCGCCTAAATTGTCGAGGGTCTTGGTTGCAAGCTCACCCTTGACATTAATGTGGTCAAGAACCATCTTTACAAAGGGGTCATCCTCAAATGCGCCGCGCACATTCACGAAGTCGCCCTGAGCCGAACTTTCAGGATCGTCAATGCCGAATCCGGTGCGCGATTGCAGTGAATATTCCTTGCGTGCATCGTCATACAGCATATTGTCGAGCAGCTTCACACTGTCGTGCCAGCGTGTCACTATAGCCCGCAGGTCCTGTATGGTCAGCTCTTCGATGGGTTTGCCGAACCATTCGGGCAGATAGTCGTACACCCAGGTCCATTCCATGTCATAGTAATCCTGGTGCAGCTTGTGCCAGCGAGCCTCTACAGCTTCGAGTGTGTCGAGAGTGCCGTCGGCCACTTCACGGCACAGACGGTCGATTTCTGACTTGGGGGCAAACATACCGCATACGTCAACCCACTCTCCACGTCCGGCAGGATGCACAGGCGACAATGCCTGCAATATCTGCGAATCTGAGGTGATCTTGGTGTTGCCAAGCCTGTGTATAACCGAATTTCCCATGAATTTGTCAATGGCCATGCTGTAATAACGGCGACCTTTGCGCAAGGCACGGGCCTCGATGGTCATGGCCTGGAAGGCAAAACGTTCGGCAGTGGCGCCGGCTGTGCGTTCGAGGTCGTTGAGCAACTGACGTCCGCTCACCATTTTTCCTACTGTATATGGGCTGAGCAGATTGAAGTTAATGCAATCGAGCTTGTCGTTGTCCTTGCGTTTGTCGCGACGGGGCCACTTCTGGGCATCGCGTATGGTACCCACACTGCGCAGGTTGACACCCGGCACCAGGTACGAGCCAGAATGATTTTCTATAAGATATGAGAAGGGCAGACGCGAGGTGTCGGGGTGATTGACATGTCGGCCCATCACCAGCGAGAATGCACCTATACGTGCCGGCCACAGTATGTAAGAATCGCTCGTGGTCTTTGAGCCGCGTTCCACAACACCCTGATGTATGGGGCCGAGCTTGTACATGTGGTTGCTCTGGTTTGAGCCGGAACCGGCGTTGAGGAACGAGAAAATACCGGCGATGAGCAAGCTCGACTTGTGCATAGTTACGGTATAGGGACCGCCGAATATCGCGGCAGCCTCGCCATTCTCGCAGTTACAGTTGGCAAAGAACAGCGAGTCGTGAGCCGAGAACAGGTGCGACAGGTTGGTAGCCTGACCAACAAAGCAATGGCGCACTACAGCTCCGTCGTCAACACGGCTGCCCGAGGCCAATACAAAGCCTTCGGCTATGACATCCCGGCCTATGAACACGGGGTCGGACTCAGACGATACCGTAGTGCCGTCTTTAAGGCGGGTAGCACCTTTTATACGCGAATAATCTCCGATATTCACATCGTTGATAGTACCGCAGTTAGTGATTTCGGCATATCTGCCTACACTTGCGCGACGGCCACGGAAGCCGGCGGCGTGGGCTCTTATCATTTCTATGAGCTTTGCAACTGTCTCGCGCTCGTGGCGATACAGAGCTATGAGATAGGCTGTCTGGGCTGAAAGACGCTCGTAGACGGGCACCTCGCGACCGCCGGTTTCATTGAGCACCGACACTTCCGTACCTATGCCGAATGTGGAATCAAGGCTGCACACCAGGCAGTCTACATTCTCTATATATGCGCCGTCGGCAATGTCATAATTGGCTATGTAGTTGGCTACGTGACGGATGTATACACCGTTGCCTATGGTAACGTTGTGAAGTGTCACATGCGATACATGCGAGCGGCGCTGCAAGCCGCCGGGGCGCTGGAAAGTGCCGTCAAGCACACCTATACGCACCTCACCCGAAAACTCCACATGATCAATGGATGAACACTTGAAGCCGGGGGCAACCATTACGCCCGACCAGTCGGCGCAGACGCATTCACGCGATTCTAGAATCTTGATTTCTTCTGCTGTAAGTCGTCGATAGTTTTGATTAGACATATTTCTTAAATTATTTTACTGAATCTTGCAGGTGCAAAGTTACAACAAAAAATTGTTTTGCGAAACCATCATGACCAATTACAGTCATAAAAAATAATCTGCCGACCTCTTAGAAACTGTTTAAAATTTATTTTATCTTGTCTTTGAGAGTTTTGTCAATGTATTTTAGATATGGATTCAGTCATTTAGGAGCCACTAAACTCCATCATCAATATCAAAAATCCAAATGACAATCCTTCTCAAATCCTGCGACAAATAAATTTAAACAGTTTCTTAGCCGACAGATTATCGTATTAGTTGTGTCTTAAATCATTCGGCGGTAGCCGGAACAGACTTGAATTTCATTCTGTGGTTAACATACACCTTTACACCCCATGCTACCGTGAAGTACACCATTACAAGTATCCATAGCATAAGATAGGGCTTTGAGGTTTCGCCCAATGTGGCGCCATTTGAATTGATTCTCACAAATCCTTCCACACCCCATGTGGCCGGAACGAGGTCGGCAAGCCACAACCAGAATTTGCTCATGGCGTAACGCGGCCAGGTAAGACCCGACAGGAACAGGAAGATAATGGATGTGAACACCACTATGATGAAACAGCTCTCGCGCTCGGTGCAAAGATTGCTGAACAGCTGGCCGAACATGGCCGAGGCCAACAGGAAGGGTACCAAGAACAGTATATAGTCAAGAGTATCGCCATTGTGCGGCAGGCTGAACATCTCGGGCACGCACTTCACCACATAAAGCGTCATGGGAATGTAGATGACAAAGTAGCACAGAGCCTTACCCCATATTCTGGCACCGGCGGGAGCGTTGACTGCCAGCGGGTCTATACCGCCGTTGCGGCGGCGACGCTCGTTGGAATTACCCCTGAGCATGCAGATACCGAGCACCATACTTTGCTGAAGAATGAGTATGAGCACACCGGGCATGATGAACGATGCAAATCCCTGGCCGTGGTCGCCGAGGAACGAATTATGCGAGGTGAGCGGCATGGCGTCGCCACCGCCCGTCAACGATTCCATACCCATGGTTTCGATACGGGTCTGCGTGATGTCTGATGCAAGCTTGAGCTGCACGTCGGCCATAGCCGATACAAAGGCACGGTAGCGCAGCAGCAGGCTCATCTCGTAGTACATGGGCACAGTGGCCTGCACGCCGGTGCGGATATTCTTCTCATAGTCGCGCGGTATCTCCATTATGGCAAATACCTCGTTCTTTCCGAAAAGATCCTTGGCCTCGGCCATATCTGCACAATATGTGTACACCGACACCGAGGGCGACGCATCTACGGTGCGTACAAGTTCCCTCGACAGCGAGGTACGGCAGTTGTCCACAACCGCAATCGGCATTTCGGTGACAATTTCGGGATTGTATATCAAGGTGTAAGTCACCGGGTAAGCCAATGGCAGGACTATGAAGAACAACATTATTCCCACATCGCTGAACACAAGACGGAACTCGCGGGCAAAAACACGCCCCATGGCGTCGAACCAGCCCAGCGGACCGCGACGGCGAGGTGTTGCTGAAGGTGTGTTATCTTTCATAATTAGTTAGAGCTTGTTTAGAGCTTGTTTAACAACAAATGTTAACGACAGGGCGGTCAGTAGTTGAGCGATGATGTCGTGAGGATGAGGGAGTTTGCTTGCCGCAAACGACCGAAGACAAGCGGCATAAGCGCCAACTAATGGCCGTGC